>DURM01000022.1 GCA_012837335.1 Bacillota bacterium | reverse complement strand
TAGTCGAAGCTGTTCATTTTCGGTCCTCCGGATCTCGTATTTGCTTCGAGTTGCGCCTGCAGATTTAAGATTATTCATAACATCCAGAAATCCCTTTGTTAACATCGTCTGCTGGGAATGATTTTTTGTAAAATAGATTGTTTTCCATAAAAAATACAGCAGGATTACTAAAAATTTAAACCCCTTCATGACATAGAATCAAAGCGGGAGGTGCGTAGATTAGCGACCGAATATGGGCTAAATATCACCCACTAGCCCCTTTGTCAGCGTTTACCTGGAGTTTGAACGAATATCTTTCAAATGAGGAGGCGGCATTATGGTCCGCAGATCGCTGGTATTAGTGTTGATTTTAATTGTGATGCTGTTGTTTGGTGTATCTCTATCTGCCCAGGAGTATTGGGCGTATGGTGAGTTTAATCAGCAGTATGAAAGATTTAAGTATGAAATCACCTCTTATTCTTATAAATGGGACTATGACCTGGGTGAAGAGGTTCGTGAAGAAACCAAGCAGATTCAAACCCTTGAGCTAAACAAGATCGATGATGATACCACAAAACTAACTATCGCATATACTTACGATGTTCCATCGAAAGACCTATATGATCAGTTTACTTTCATGGGACTGAGTGGTTTAAGTTCTTTTATGATGAGCGGCGGCGACTGGATAGGCGAGATTGTGATGCTGAACTTCTATGCAGAAGATATGGAGCTGGAAGTTGGCAGCATTATTCAGCTTTACGACGGCTCGAGAATTCGAATTACCGCAAAACAAACTGTAGCCGGTGTGGAAGGTTATTTCTTCACTAGGAGCGAACGGCATCAGGATGATGATGGCAATCGGATCGATGTTAAAATCTCGGAATTTGTGGTAGCTCCAGATATCGGAATGCCCCTCCTGGTTCGAATTTATTCCGGTGGTGAAGTTAGTTTTATCATGGAGTTAGTGGAGTACTCAAGACAGTAAAATATAGATTTGTTTCTCTCAATCTTGAGCGCCTCCGGCTAACGCTGGGGCGCTTTTTAAATATAAAATTTACTATTTCCATAATTCTGCGAAGGAATATATAACCGATATGGTAAATTAATAATTTGAAGTTAAAATCCACTCCGGTAAGGGAGGGGAAGTGCATGTCGCGTTTTGGTCTGGGGAGTATCCTGTTGTCAGTTCTGCTGTTAGCTTCGTTAATAGGGGTTCCAGCGGTAAAAGCGTGGTCTGAAGTTGTTGTCACTGAACCTTGGTCCGAGTTTGAAAGTACAGAAGTGGATTCAGCAGGCGTGGAAGCTGCGGCTGGAGTGGAGGAACAGGCTCCTGCTGTCGCACCTGTCCCGGAGATTGACGATTTTCTCCTGGATTTTGAGAGTCTTTACGGGACATGGTACATCTGGACGCCGAGTACTTTTGTTAATTTATACGATGTGGATGACGGAGATTATGCGGCGCATGAGCTGGTCGCGGGAGCCGGACAGGGCGTGGTGGTGATCAATCCGGACGGCACTTACAGTATGAGCCACGCTGCCTGGGATCGGGATGAAGTAGTGGAAGGGAAATGGCGGCTTTCTTTTCCCCGTGAAATCAATGGTGAAGTTGTTCAGGCGATAGTGCTTCTTGACGGCCTCACAGGTGTGAATTGGGCTGTAGCACCGTCTATCACCGGCAAGATTCGTCTGCTCTATGCATTAGATACTGCGCTCTGGGTTTTCGATTCAGAGCTGTACCGCGATGAATAAAATTGATATCAAAAAACGCAGTAGATGGGGAGCTTGCTCAAAAGACCGCTAAAAGCGGTCTTTTGTCAATTGTAAGTGTTTTGGCTGCTTGCGAGCCAGTTGGCGATATAATCAAATCCCCGTTTAGAAGAACCCAGCTGCCGATAAATGATCTGTCCATCGCTGCTGATAAGATAAAAAGCTGGACTGATCGAAGCCTTAAACGCCCATTTAGTGGACTTGTCAGCGTCCACATAAAGAGGGAAGTCCCAGCCTTTTTGTTCGTAAAACGCCTTGGTTTCTGCAAGTGAATCAGTGATATTTACCGGTATTATCTTTACGTGATTATTTTCAATAACTAACGCGTTTAATGCCTCCAACAGCTGAACACTGGGATGGCAGCCGGTATACCACAGCACCAGCAGCGTATCTTGGCCGTGGAGGTCCTGGAACTTGACTCTGCTGCCGGTGCTGTCGAGGAGGTGAAACTCAGGAACAATTGTTCCAGGGGCAGGTGGCCTCCCCTGGGTATTAGCAATATCCTCCCGTATAAGTTTTTCCTGTCTGTAGTTAAAACCCAAGGTGCCGATCAGGATTACTGTTAGGACCAAGTTGAACACAAGTGATTTGTAATTAAGCCTTCCAGCCAAAATGGCCACCTCCTCCGTGTTAGTTTAATCTAGGTGTTCTACCTAGGCATTCAATCGGGTCTAAATTTGCACCCTTCCAAGCGGGATACAAACCGACCAAAACCGTAAAGACAGTCAAGATTCCAAATGCTATGATGACAAGGAAGCCATCGAAAATCATGGGAAATGCTAGTTGGCTGAGAAACGGGTGCAGGCAGTACCCGACTCCCACTCCTATTCCGCTGGGAGTCAAGATGGTAACCACTGTTTCTGTCAAAAACTGCAGGAGAATCTGAAAAGGCCTCGCTCCGACAGCCATCCGCAGACCTATTTCCTGCCTGCGCCGCAGAACTTGAATCATCTGCATGCCAAACATACCTAACGCCGCTACGATCATTACCAGGAATGCAAAGCCAACCAAAATCGCGATCAGGAGATTCTGGGCTTGGGGATCGCCCACATACTGCGCTGGAAAAGGATTGACGGCATATGCTGCTTCGAAGTCTAAGCCTTCAAGATAATTCGCCATCCGGGCTGCATCCAAAACGCTGCCCTCAAGCCAAATGCTCCGGTAGACTCCAACCCAATCTTCCAAAGGGATGGCTTTGATGGGGTATATCACGAAGCGATCGGAAGAAACCCTAAACTGGAATTGCTCGTAACCCCTTAAGTCAACAGTTTTTACGGGCAGTTCAATTGCGTCTTCCAGCACTCCAATAATGGTCAGATCAGCCATGAGGGATCGGGCGCTGAAGGGCTTGCCGATGCTGTTGGAAACCGTTCCGTACAAGTCTTTAGCTAAGCTCTCGCTGATCAGGCAGACAAGGTGGTCGTTTTCTTCATGGGAGAAATACCGGCCAGCCCTAAGGTTAGGCTGTAAGACTTCCAGATACAAATGATTGGTACCGAGGTAATCGAAACCATTGTTCCCGTCTGGTTCCCAATATTCGGTGAGGAGACCT
Organism: Bacillota bacterium; assembly: GCA_012837335.1. Lineage (NCBI taxonomy): Bacteria > Bacillati > Bacillota > Bacillota bacterium. The sequence goes on along the minus strand of DURM01000022.1, from coordinate 3,238 downwards.
CCTTGATCCGTTACTGCGTCGATATAATCGAAGGGTAGGGGGCCAAGGCTCCCATAAGTGCCTTTCACCGACAGACCGATCACTGAAATTCCGGGAGGGTACTGGGCTCTGGCCAGTTCTTCTTCATAAATGATTCCCCTTGCAAGGCCGATCACAACAACCAATACCACACCGATTACAAAAGCTTGAAATTTGAAGAAAAAGTTTTTCCTCATTTATCTCACCTCTTGCTTGAGCACCAGCACCGGATCGATTTTTGCTGTCTGCCTCGCGGGAATCACCGACGTGATCCATCCCACCAGCAGCGCCAAAAGCATTCCTGCGATTGCTGTGACAATATTAAAAGCAGCCCAATACTCGCCCACATATTGGTTCATAATGGTATTTACAATGCCAGCGAGGACGATACCCAAATATCCGCCTTGGAGTGAGCAAGCCACAATCTCTGCAGAAATTTCCCTGCTCAAATGCTTGGGCTGAGCCCCTAAAGCAGCTTTTAAACCAAATTCGCGCTGCTGATCATACACATTGGCTGATGCGATCTGGATAATATTCAAGCCTGCAAGCAGAAACACCAAGAAAGCAATCAGAAAAATTCCGGTTAGGATCAGTAAGGTTCGAGCATGTTTACTGTAGTCTTGTTCACCGGGCGCTGCTACCTTGACTGCAGGGGCATTCTCCATGTGAATTATGTTTTGGGAGAGAATTCGCTCTAAGTCTGCTTTGCCAAATGTGGGAGAATATACAGCTATCTCCATGATCAGCCCATGGTCATAAATACCATCATTGAACTCTTCGTACCAGACTTCAACCGGAAAGAAAACACTGCTGGCAGAGTAGTTGTTGTGGGGCATTCTACCAAGATTGACATCGCCCTGAACAGCGCCGATGACCTGATACTTTTTACCATTGATAACAAGTGATTCCAGTGCTTCTGCACCAAAAAGTTCCACAAGATCATTGGTGACTACACAAACCGGATTGCGGTTTTCCTGATCATCCCGCGTAAAGAATTCCCCTTGCGTGATTGCTAATCCAAACACCTGAGCAAGGTCAGCATCAACACCGATTATGTGGGCATCATAGAAATCTGAGCCAATTTGCACATCAACTTCCCGCTGCTCCAATGAGATCACGGAAGTTGCAATATCTTCCGGGAGCCACCTCTGGATCTCCCGAACACTTGGCAGGGACATCCCCATAACCCCAGCGCTGCCGCTCGGCTGATAAATCGCATACATATCTTCGGCAATCTCGTTAGACTCTTGGATGTGAATCACCAGCCCTTGACCGATGCCGAAAATCAAGGAGGTAGCTACCACACCCATGGCAATCCCTATCATTAGCAGAGTTCTATACAAAGGTTTCACTGCATCACCTCCTAAGCTTGAGGATGGGAAAATACAACCGACTCAGCACCGAGCTTGGAATCGTCGATAATCCTGCCGTCCATCATCTGCAGCAGTCTATGGGCTTGGCTGGCAACCATAGCATCATGGGTAACCACCACCACTATCTTGCCCTGCTTTTCTGCCAGAGTTTTTAAGATCTCCACAATCTCCCTGCCAGTGCTGCTGTCAAGGTTGCCGGTAGGTTCGTCAGCCAGAATCACCTGAGGGTCATTAACTAAGGCTCTGGCGATTGCCACGCGCTGCTGCTGTCCTCCGGACAGCTGATCCGGGTATCGGTCTGCAAAATCTTCAATACCCATCTGTTCGAGGGCCACCATTGCTCTCGGTTTCCACTCCTTCCGCGATCTGTGGCTGTAGCGGAAGGGAAGCATTACGTTATCCAATACAGTCTTGTCGGTGAGCAGGTTGAACGCCTGGAAGACAAAGCCGAATACCTCATTGCGCAGCCGCGATTTGGCTTTTAGGTCGAGTGCTCCCACATCCCGGCCATCCAGAATGTATGCACCTGATGTGGCGCTGTCCAGACATCCGATAATATTGAGCAGCGTAGTTTTGCCGGATCCAGAAGGACCCATCACGGCAGTAAGCTCATTAGGATTAAGTTTAAGACTTACCTGATCTAGGGCAGTGACGGTAACAGGCTCCTGCCCATATACTTTGGTTACACTTCGTAACTCAATCATGTTTCTGCCACCTCTCAATCATAGTTGTAACCCACTTTAGATCGGCCTCCGCCCGATAGATATTCCGCTCCAGCAGCACTGCCATTGGAGAATTTTCCGGTGTTTGATCCCGCATTTGGGTTAAGCTTTTGATTACGCGCAGAATAAAACTTCGATAAGCCCGCAAAATTGCCAGCGCTTCTTGATAATCGATTATGTCAAATGCTAGTATTCTCAATGCCAATTCATCGAAAAAGAGATTCCAGTTATCTTCTGTCTGCAGCCATTCCCACAGATGCTTTCGGCCTGCTTCGGTGACGCGGTATACTTTTTTATCCGGTTTTTCGGTCTGGGCAACTTCGTAGGATTCAATATATCCATCTCTTTCCAGGCGGTTTAAGGTCTGGTAAACCTGACCGAAATTTAAGGGCCATCTTCCTCCGGATAAAGCTTCAAAACCGTTTTTCAGCTCATAGCCATGAAGCTCGTTTTGGGTTAATAATGCTAGGAATAAATGTTTTACTGCCACTGCGACACTCCTTATATACTCGGTATGTATATACTCAGTATATATATGGGTTCAAATAATGTCAAGAATTAAAGGCAAAACAAAGTTCCGAAGGCAGCTTTTGTTGTTTTCTGTTTGATGTTACTCATGATCCAATCCGTGGCTGCGTCTGCGCAGCTGGAAAAGCTGACTACTTTGTTGGAGCCAAAGGTTGATAAGTATTATTTAAAGCAGGTAATTACCGATCACACGAGCGCTTCCCGCTTCGAGTTTGATGACCAGTTGACTGAATTCATAGTGGAGCAGGATAGCGGGGAAGCGAACTTTGATTATCGGCTGCTGCCGTGGATTCGTTTTCATGCGCTGCCGCTTCCGGAAGGATTTGACTATCCTGATGAAACCATCGTCGATTATTTGATTACACTTACAGACGGAAAGCGCTTTCATTATGTAGGAATCTCTGCCGCAGCTAGTTATGAGGACAGCCGGACAGGTGTACCGTATCGGATTTCTATTAACTATCAAGAAAAGGGAGCAACAGCACAGGTTATGGGCACTCCATTTGCCCTGTATTCAGAAAGCTATTTTCTTGCTTATCAGGAGCAGGCCGAACTCTTAAAGGCACTGATCCTGCCGCTGCGATAATGACAGAGCCG
>DURM01000021.1 GCA_012837335.1 Bacillota bacterium | reverse complement strand
CATCGGTGTGTACGATGAGGGTGAGCGGGGCAGAACCGGACCGTATAATGTTCGCAATCTGGTAATCTGCGGCAGCGGCCAGATCAACGGAAACGGTTTTAAGCTGGCGTATAACGAAGGACCCCATGGAAAAACGGGTAATGGGGGCAGACCGGTACCGGAGTCAACCAAAATAGATGCGTCGGTGCGGGGGCGGGTTATTACGATCCACAATGCCCAGCATGTTTATGTCGCTGATTTAACGATTGCTTACGGTCCAGCCTGGACTATCCATCCGATTTTCTGTGACAGTATTACCTTTGACAATCTTGAGGTAATTTCCAAGGGAACGGGAACAACCGGAGCTGCAGATGATATCACAATTCTTAACGGAGACGGAATTGATCCGGATTCTGCGACGAAGATCAATATCTTTAACTGCTGCTTCTTTACTGGAGATGATGCGGTTGCGGTTAAATCTGGACGCAATCAGGAAGGAAACCAACTAGATAAGCCTTCTGCGTATATCCGGGTTACGGATTGTGTGAGCAGAGGATCTAAAGGCGGATTCTGCATCGGCAGCGAGCAGTCCGGTGGTGCCCATGATATTCTCTGGCAGAATCTGGTGGTTGACAGCATTAATCTGCATGGACTCTGGATTAAGTCCAATGAAGCGAGAGGCGGAGTAGTAGAGGATGTGCTGTGGAGGGACTGCTGGATTAGGAATGTTAATACGGGTATATATCTTAATTTTGATTACAACAGCAGTAAGACAAATCCCGCAGCTGTACCTCCAGAGATTCGCTATATCACGTTTGAGAATATCCACTGTGAGGGAATGAGGCGCGCAGGTGTGAGGATCACTGGGTTGGCGGGCAGCCGGATTCATGATATTGCAATCCTAGGATGCAGCTTCAAGGATGGGGCGGAAAAAGAGAAGGCGTTTTGGATTAGACATGGATATAACTTTAATATTGAAAATGTGAAGCTGCCGGAAGGCTGTGGATGGAAAATAGAAAACGCAAAGTCTGTAAAGATAAGGGAGTGAAGAATTAGAGAGCACATATATTGTTAGCAGCTTTTTTGGCGAACCCCATTAAACTATGGAAAGCAGCCTGCTAGGAACGAGCTCGGTTTTGCGGGCTCGTTTTTTCTTGGTTAGGGTTTTGGTGTTGTGGTGGCAAATATCTTTGGAATATCTGATTCAGCTGTGGAAAAGCGGTGCCAAACTTTAAAATCCCATTCTGATACCAAATACAACATAGATGTTATCCAAGTAGTTAAATTGATCTTTTCACAAAGTGGAGTTCCCTGGCACTATTTTTCCTAGGGAATTTTGGCAAAAATTGATGCAGGGATCATACCGCATCTTAAGGAGAAGCGAGTGGAGGTAAAGTTCAATAAAAGGGCTAGGTGGATTCACCTAGCCCTCTGTTCGCGGCTGTATTAGTAAGTGCAATCTAGTTTTGGTCAAAGAAGTCGTCTAAGAACGCCTGAGCTTGATTAGCTACTTCATCCAGCGCAGAAGCAGCTCCTTTTTCTCCGTTCAATGCTTGGTCAAGCTGAGGTCTTAAAATTCTCCACATATCTGTTCCTTCGAAAATATCTCCTTCGCCCTGCCAATTCTCCTGAGCAGCGATATACATTTCATAGTGTTGTTGTGTGTTCATCCAATCAAGGACCATCTGATCCAAGAATGGAATACGGTCTTCTTCGCGGTAGAGGAAATTGGCCAGAGCAATTAATCCCTCAGGATACTCGACATTTATAGGCAGGTATGTCATCCAGAATTCAAATGCCGGATAATAGTAGCGGTCAACGTCAGGACCCATTGGCATTGGTACTAATCCAAAATTGACTCCAGCAGCTTTGGCATGGCGAACTCCACCCAAGTGGGTACGCACCAAGAATCCTACTTTGCCTGTGGTGAAATCTCCAGGGCCCATAATTCCCATTTCTCTCCACCGTCTTACAGCATTCACAACATTAATCGCATTATTGCGGTTAAAAGCGAAGACCCATTTCCCATCTTCCTGAACTGCTGTTTCTGCGCCGTTTGAAGGTGCAAAGCGGATCAATGCGTTTCCATCTCCAATATTGGACATTCCGTATTGATCGATGATTCCGTCACCATCCGTGTCCACTGTCAATGCAGCGGCGATCTGCTCAAAAGCTTCATAAGTCCATTCGCCTTTAAAGGCTAGCTCATAAGGATCCGGCTGGTTGTATTTCTCGATCAGATCTTTGTTATAGGCCATCATAGTGATACTATCGTTTACGATACCATCATGTAGAGCTACTCCGTACCGCTTACCCCTATATTTTAATTTCTCAATAATATGCCGATCGATTGATGGTAGTGATTCAAAGAACTCCTCAGGTAAATAATCATCAGCTGGCAGCAGCATGTTGGCAGACACAAGCTTAAAATACTCTACTCGGTGGGATTGTTGGCAAATATCATATTTGGCATCTCCCGCCAAAATCCTGGCCATCATTTGTTCTGCATCCTGTAAAACAAGGGTGTCGATTTTTACATTAAAAAGTTCCTCTGCTTCCGCCAATCTTGCATCAGTTGGTACAGCTCTACGTAAGTCCCAACTAACAATGGTTACTGTTTTACCGCCAAAATCAACTTCATCAGGTGACAAAACTCCTGAAGGTGGCGAATAATCACTTGCGGAGATTATACCTGCATTAACTACCATTAAGGAAATTACTAAAACCAATATTGTAAAAACCTTTTTCATTAACAATCCCTCCTTAGTATTTATACTCTAAAACCAGAAGCTGGATAACCTATCATCACCTCCATTATACCCATCCTGTGATCCAACCAACCATTTAGTCCGGTAGTTTCTTCGAAGTTTTTAGATAAAATATTACATATCCTAATACATCGTAACACTATTATAACATAATAATAAACTGATTAACATTGCGGTTTTTGCTGTAAACATTGTCTTTCGTCAATAAAGACAGCTGTTAAAAGCCTTTCATCCCCATATTCACAAGGATAGAGTTGGCAATTGTGGAATCATTAATGATAATAATGTGATCGGAAGGGGATAATAATCTTGAATAATTTCGACTACCGAAAACGCCTAGAGTTTCGTTTGAGCAGATTCCGTAGACCGGGGGATCCTTTGAGAATAACAAGGGTATTTGTTACGGATCCGAACAGAAAAGTACAATGTGGATTATGCGGGTGGCCTAGTTCATCTACTTCCGGAAAACATGCTGGGGGATTAACTTACGTCTATGTATTAACCAACATGAAATCGAACAAAGAGCTTTTTGTCGGGAGGAAGTGTGCAATCAATTCTCAACTCCTTATCTCTCAACGAGAGAAGAACTTCTCAATAGGAAACATCAATGAGATTTATGAAATTCGTAAGGATCTAGAAGCAATCGATGAGCACGACAACTTTATTGAGGAGTTTTACAATCCTGCGGAACTAATAGAAGTTGCCTTAGAAGAGGAAGCGATGGTGCGAGAGGAATATTCAGATGACCAATTTTCCCATCTGTACTTCGAAGATGATGAATATGTCGCACCTGAAGAGAAGAATGTTCCGGCTGTATATGACGAATATGAGGAATAAAGATCTATTATTGGAAAATGTTTAGAGAATTGAAGAAGCGTAAATCAGCTTTAGAGAAGTTGGAAGATGATATCGGAGTATATGAAATTCCAGCTGTAAATTATTGATGTTTCACTCCCCTTGTGCCAGCCAATTTTGGCTTGTCAGCCCAAGGGGAGTTATACTATAGACCCAGTTGGGGATGGTCTTCCTATCAATGTGAACTTAAGAAAAGAAGGAAGTTCTGATGAGGCAGGAGCAGGGGATGGTGTTAAAGAATAAGAAGAGCGGTAATCATTTTTGAGTGAATGCGGCAGCGGAGGTAAGAGTGTGATGGCAGAGCGGTATGAAAGACTTAGACGCCAATGGAATGAGCTTGCTCCCTATTGGATCGAAGAATCCAGAGCGGGTGGTGATGTATCCCGCAAAGGGATGCTTGATGCGTATATGCTTAATACCTGTGGCGATGTTAGGGGTTTACGCATTTTGGACTGCGGCTGTGGTGAAGGGCGGTTTTCCAGGCTTTTGCTTGACAGAGGAGCTGAGTACATTTTAGGTGTGGACACCTGCAAGAAGATGATTGCTGCTGCCCGCGAGCTGCAATCAGACCGGGATAAATATGTGATTGGTGATGCCCAAAACCTGGATTTTCTCTCTGATAACAGCTTTGACCTGGCTGTTTCCTATCTAAACCAGTGCGATATCCCTGATTTCGCGGCTAATGTCCGGGAAGTGTACCGCGTGCTGACCGATGGGGGTAGATATATTATTGCCGATCTCCATCCCATGCGCTCGGCAACTGGACTGTGGTGCCGCAGCGAAGACGGCACTAAACTACATGTAAATTTAGACAACTATTTTGACGAAGGCGAGCGCAACTTT
>DURM01000020.1 GCA_012837335.1 Bacillota bacterium | reverse complement strand
GAGCGCCGTCGTCATGGGAGTCTGAGAGACAAGCCTCCCAGAGAATACCACAAAGCAATCATGAGAAACGATTTGAAACCTGAAGTTATTGCTGCATAATGTCCAAAGTTAGGGGTTTGAACCGATCAGCTTTGATCCGAGTTTGTCTGAGAGTGAAACCAGAGTTAACCTCCAGCAAGCCGGGTTCGAAGTTCTGGCAAAACTGTCAATATTAAACGCCTACTTGGTTAGACCGGTTGAAAAAGAACCGGAAGTTTCGATTTTCAGTGCCTTTACTCTTCCGGGAGTCCGCTACGCTCAGCCAAACAACACGGTGCAGCCGCTGGCGGTCACTTATCCAAACGATGAGTTGTTCCCTGCCCAGTGGCATTATTCGTTGATCAGACTTCCCCAGGCATGGTCAGTCACGACCGGCAGCAGATCGGTGCGCATTGCCGTAATTGATACTGGTGTAAAAAAAGACCATCCGGAGTTAAAAGATAACCTTGATTTTGACTATGGTTTCAACTTCATTGACTTAAACCCCGATTTTGACGATGACAATGGACATGGAACGCATGTAGCCGGGACGATTGGCGCTGCTGCCAATAATGGCATCGGAGTTGCGGGCATTATGTTGGATGTAGACCTGCTTCCGCTTAAAGTCATGGACAGCTCAGGGTCAGGAAATACATGGGATATAGCTTTAGCGGTCCTATACGCAGCAGGCCTGCTGGAAGAAGCTAGTCTGCCATCAAATCCCTACCCGGCTGATGTGATCAATCTTTCCTTGGGTAATGATGAATATGAAGAATTTATGCGCGAAACCATAGAACTAGTGTTAAACTCCACAGACACTGTAATTGTTGCGGCTGCGGGTAATGATTCCGGTTTTGTTCGGTACCCTGCCGCCTACCCCGGTGTAATCGCAGTAGGCGCGGTTGATTATAACTATCCGAACGCACCAAAACGCGCTCCATATTCCAATTGGGGCTTTGAAATCGATGTAGTAGCTCCAGGCGGCGACATCTTTAAAGACAGCAACGGCGACTTGAGCCCAGATGGGGTTCTCAGCACTTGGATTGATGGCAAACCCGGTGATTACCAGTATAGCCAGGGAACCTCGATGGCCGCACCACATGTAACAGGAGTTATTGGGCTCATGCTGTCTGCCGGGATTCCCAGCAATCAGGTGTTAAATATTCTGCACCGCACCAGCATGCCTCTTGATGGGGACAGTGTCAGTCTGTTTTATGGACACGGCTTAATCAATGCCTATTGGGCGGTAAACGCTGTGGATAAAATGCGGATTGTTGTAGGAACAAGAACAGGCGATCTGGTAGAAGCGATTGCAGAAGCCTCAGTTAATCCAAATGGAGGAAATTTCGAATTCACTGATCTACCCCCGGGAGATTACCAGGTCTTTGCTTGGGTCGATGTCCAGCCGGGATCAGATAAGATTGAGCCGGGCGATTATTTCGCCGAGACAGCCCTGTTCAATTTCCAAGGCAGTCAAGAATACAGCATCCAAGGCAAGGTTGCTGAAATCAGCGCTGTTGATACTGAGATAAATGCAGCGCTGCAAATAACTGTAAAGTAGTTAGACCACCAAGACCCCAGCTGAGCTGGGGTCTTGCTTATAATGAATTTCTGATTGTGTCTATGAGAAGCCACTGATCAGCAGACTGGGTTCTCAGTCTGCATAATTAAGGCCATAATCGCTTTTTGAACATGGAGCCTGTTTTCCGCCTCATCAAATACTTTCGACTTAGGTCCTTCCAGCACATCCTCACTGATTTCTTCACCGCGGTGAGCCGGCAGGCAGTGCATAACTATGCAGTTATGATCAGCCAGTTCCAAAAGCTTCCCGTTGATCTGATAGCCGGCAAAGTCCTTAATCCGCTTTTCTTGCTCGGCTTCCTGCCCCATGCTGGTCCACACATCAGTATACAGCACATGCGCTCCTGACGCAGCAGCCTTAGGATCATGAACAACTTCAATGCTTGATCCGGTCTGAGCAGCTATTTCCTCGGCCCACTGCAGTACCTGCTCGCTCGGTTCATATTCTTTAGGACACGCCAGTACAAAATCAGCACCAAATTTAGCCGCTCCCAGCATCAAAGAGTTAGCTACATTATTTCCATCACCGATAAACGCTATCTTTAAACCCTTAATCCTGCCGAAGTGCTCATAAACCGTTAGATAATCTGCCATCGCTTGACAGGGATGAAATAAATCTGTGAGCCCGTTGATAACAGGAATAGTGCTCCAGTATCCCAGCTCCTCTACTTCACTGTGGGAATGGGTGCGAATCATGATTCCGTCCAAATAGCGGCTGAGCACCCGAGCAGTGTCAGCAATTGTTTCTCCCCGTCCAAGCTGAATATCCTGTTTGTTTAGATAAAGAGGCGCTCCGCCGAGATGGAGAATTCCCGCTTCAAAAGAAACCCTCGTTCTAGTGGAAGATTTGCAGAAAATCATACCCAGGGTCCTGCCTTTAAGCAGGGAACTTCGCGGCTCCTTTTTCATGATTAACGCGGTTTCAAGAATATGCCAGAGCTCTTCCGGTGTAAAATCCCGCAGAGTCAAAAAGTCTCTTCCGCGAAAACTTTGGGAAATCGGTTTTTCCAAAATCGCTGTAATCTGTTCCAACAAACTCACATCCTTTCGTTCTTAAGATTGATAAACTTCCAGCGCGCCTGCTAATATCTCCAGCGCCTGATCAACATGGTCCTTAGTGATAATCAGCGGCGGCAAAAAGCGCAGGGTATGCTGCCCGGCTGTGAGAATCAGTAAACCTTTATCTCGGCAGTAAGCCACCACATCCCCTGCTGGCTGGTTTAATTCCACACCAATCAGAAGACCTAAGCCGCGGACATCCCGAATAATCGGATACCGCTCCTTTAGCGCTTCCAACTGCTTCAGAAAATACGCTCCTACTTCTGCGCAGTTTTCCACCAGTCCATCTTCGATCACCTCAACTGCTGCTAAAGCCGCTGCTGCAGCGAGAGGATTGCCTCCAAAAGTTGAAGCATGATCTCCCGGTTCAAAAATATGTGCTGTCTTCGGTCCCGTTAACACTGCGCCAATCGGCACGCCGCTTCCCAGCGCCTTGGCCAGAGCCAGAATGTCAGGTTTAATGCCGTAATGCTCAAATGCAAACATCTTACCAGTTCTGCCGAATCCAGTCTGAACCTCATCAAGAATCAGCAGGATGTTTTCATCCTCACACAGCTGGCGGACAGACTCCAAGTATCCTTGAGGCGCAGGCACAACTCCACCCTCACCCTGAAGTGGTTCCAGCAGTATGGCTGCTGTTTGGGCAGTCGCCGCTTCCTTAAGAGCTGTAATGTCACCGAATTTTACCGCTTTAAACCCTGGAAGCAGCGGTTCAAAATGCTTTTGGTACTTGCGCTGGGCGGTTGCCGAAAGAGCACCCATCGTCCTGCCGTGAAAGGACTGCTCCGCGACAATGATCTCATAAGCCCCGTTTTTCTGCAGCTTACCCCACTTACGGGCAAGCTTGATCGCTGCTTCGTTAGCCTCAGCTCCGCTATTGCAGAAGAATGCCTTGGCTAAGCCGCTGAGTGAGCAGAGCTTCTCCGCCAATACGGCCTGGGCGGGGATATGAAATAGATTCGAACAGTGGATAAGCTGCTCAGCCTGTTTTTGGATAGCCTCAACAACCTTTGGATGGCAGTGACCCTGATTGGCAACAGCGATGCCGCTGACAAAGTCCAAATAGCGTCTGCCATCTCCATCCCACAAAAAGCAGCCTTTACCTTTTACTGCCGCAATCGGCCAGCGTCCATAAGTACCAAGAACATACTGATCGGTTAAAGCCTTCGCCTGTTCATTGGTCATTCCTGGCAGCCTCCTCTTTAACGACCATAGTGCCGATACCCTGGTTAGTAAATATCTCCAGGAGAATTGAATGCAGCTGGCGCCCATCAATGATGTGGGTGCGGCCTACTCCTTTTTCCAGCGCTTCGATACAAGCTTCGACCTTGGGAATCATGCCTTGATTGATGTGCCCTGAGGCAATCAGCTCCCGCGCCCGATTCATACTCAACTGAGAAATGAGTGTATCAGGATCACTGGGATCAGCGAAAATTCCCTCCACATCTGTTAAAATAATCAGCTTTTCCGCATTCAGTGCTCCGGCTAAGTAGCCGGCTGCCCGGTCAGCGTTAATGTTGTAGCTCTCACCGTCCGGTCCAACTCCCACAGAAGTGACCACAGGAATATACCCTTCGCGGCTTAAAGTCAGAAGAGGTTCAGGATTAATCCCCACAATCTCACCTACAAAGCCGAGATCCACATCTCCCACATATTTTTGCGCCTGGATCAAGTTTGCGTCTTTGCCGTTTAAGCCAATCGCTTTAGCGCCATAGCTGTTAAGCAGAGTCACCAGCTCCGCGTTGATCTTACCGATCATCACCATCTGGACAATTTCCATTGTTTCCGCGTCTGTCACTCTCAACCCATTGACAAACTCAGGTGTCCTGCCTACCCGCTGCATCATATCAGATATCTCCGGACCGCCGCCGTGAACGATGATGGGGTTCAGTCCGATATACTTTAAGAGCACAAGGTCCTGACAGACGCCTTCTTTAAGCTGCTGATTGATCATGGCATTTCCGCCATATTTAACTACGATTGTACTGCCGTAGAAATTGCGGATATAAGGCAGCGCTTCTACCAATACTGCTGCTTTATCAAAACCGGTCACAACATCCCCTCCATCCACCGCTCAGCTCCGATAGCTGGCATTTATTTTCACATAATCATAAGTCAGATCGCAGGTCCAAGCTTTCGCTTCCTGATCCCCTTCTCCTAAGTCGACTGTAATGACAATCTCACCTTGACTGAGAAGCACTAAAGCCTCATCCTCATCAAAATCAACTCCGGTGCCATTTTCTACTATTTTTAGTTCCCCCAAATACACCGCAGTTTTATCGGGATCAAACACCCCACCGCTGTAGCCAGCAGCGCAGAGTATCCTGCCCCAGTTAGCATCTGCTCCAAAAATGGCTGCTTTCACCAAGTTGGAACCGGCAATGCTGCGGGCGATGGTGCGAGCTGCCGCTTCACTTTGGGCGCCTTTTACATGAAGCTCCACAAACTTGCTTGCCCCCTCGCCATCCTTGACTATCAGCTTGGCCAGCTCCTCCGTCACCACACCTAGAGCCTGGCAGAACAATTCGTATTCCGGTCCCTTATCCGTAATTGGCACCGCACCGGCCTGCCCGTTGGCCAAAACAATCACCATATCATTAGTGCTCGTATCTCCATCCACCGAAATCATGTTAAAGCTTTTAACCACCGCCTCCCGCAGTGCTTTATGCAGCAGCGGCTGGGCTATGCTGATATCAGTGGTAATGAATGCCAGCATGGTGGCCATGTTGGGATGAATCATACCGGAACCCTTAGCAATGCCGCCCAGCCGCACAGTTTTGTCTCCAAGCTCAAACTCAACGGCATACTCTTTGGGAAAAGTATCGGTAGTCATGATCGCTTGGGCTGCATTAAAGCTTCCCGCCTCACTCAACTCAGATACCGCTGAACCAATACCCTCGTTAATCTTGCTCATGGGAAGGGGCACACCGATAACTCCGGTGGAGCTCACCAGAACTTCTTCCGGACTGCAGCCCAAATGCTCTGCTGCCGCGGCTGCCATTGCCTGAGCATCAAGGATCCCCTGTGGGCCGGTGCAGGCATTAGCATTGGCGCTGTTGATCACCACTGCCTTTGCTGTCCCACTCCGCGCAAGATGTTCTCTAGTTACTTTGACAGGAGCAGCCTGAACCAGATTAGTGGTGAAAACACCAGCAGCAGCAGCCGGAACCTCGCTGGCAATTACTGCTAAATCAAGCTTTGTCTTCTTTAACCCACAGTGCACTCCGCTTGCTTTATATCCTTTGGCAGCAGTAACGCCGCCTGCAACTCTTCTCACACTCATCCCTCCTACGGATACATGGCTGGATGGTCAATTCCTAACCGCTCACTCCAGCCTGCCATGATACTCAGATTCTGAACAGCTTGGCTCGCAGCGCCTTTTCCTAAGTTATCAATGGCAGAGACAATCACAGCCCTTCGCGTTCGCGAATCATAAACAGCACCGAGATCGCAGAAATTAGAACCAATCACATATTTAGTTTGGGGAAGCACTCCTGGCGGTTGAATGCGGATAAAGAACTCATTTTGATAAAATTCCCGATATAGCGCTATCAGCTCATCAGTTGACTGTAACGAATCTACACCAAGTGTAATCGTGGTAAGAATTCCCCTAACTGCGGGAACCAAATGCGGTGTGAAGGAGATTCTAACCTCTGAATCAACCAGACCGGAAAGCTCCTGCTCTATCTCGGGAAGATGCCGATGACTGCCTACTCCGTAGGCCGTAAGGTTGCCTGCGCAGTGAGAAAAGTGGTAGCGCTCTCCCAAACCTCTTCCCGCACCTGATACTCCAGATAGGGAATTAATTATAATTGAATTTAAATTCCCTATGCCTGCTTTTAAGATGGGAGCTAGAGCTAAGATGATACTGGTAGGATAGCAGCCCGGATTGCCAATGAGAGTGGACTTTCTAATCTGATCACGATGAATCTCCGGCAGCCCATAGACCGCATCACCCAAAAGTTCTGGCGCTCCATGCTCCTGCTGATACCATTTTTCATACACGCCCCGATCTTTAAGCCTAAAATCAGCTCCCAGGTCAATCACCTTCTGGCCTGCTTTTATCAAGTCTACCGCTAATTCACTCGATACTCCGTGAGGAACAGCCAGAAAGACTACTTCGCAATCATCCACTGCTTCTGGCGCTGCAATTTTCAGATCAAGGTCAGGTACATTTAGGGCTGGATTTATATCCTCCAGAGTTTGACCGACACTGGTTCTGGCCGAAACCGCTGTGATTTTTACTTTAGGGTGACGGACTAACAGCCGCAGCAGTTCACCGCCGGTATAGCCCGAAGCACCAATAACGCCTACTTTCAGCATCGCTAATTCTCACCTCACAATTATTGGCATAATTATATATGAATCATGTATAAAAATACAACACCAAAAGACGATTTTGCTTAAATTTTTATATTTTTACATTTCAATAATACAATCGGAGCATAAAAAAAGCACCAACCAATGATTGGAGCCTAAATTCAGCCAGTTTCTCCTGGGTGACATCTTTTTCCCTGCGCAGCATTCTGATCCTCTCTCCGATTCTACTTATCAAGCGCAATGGTTAACCTGGCAAAAGAAAAACCGCTAACGCGCTCAAAATGCACATTAGCGGTCTAGCTATTCAAATGTAATTAATTAGATACTAAAACAGATTGATCAGCCAATCAAAGAGATTATATTTAGAGAAGATAGCTACCGCGATCAGGGAAATTGTGGACATGATCTTGATTAAAATGTCCAGAGAAGGTCCAACAGTATCCTTTAGCGGATCGCCTACAGTGTCTCCTACCACCGCAGCAGCGTGTGTTGTACCACCTTTTTCATGTCCTTCCATTAAACCAGACTCGATGTACTTCTTGCCGTTATCCCAGGCACCGCCGGCATTCCCGGTAAACAGTGCCAGCATGATCGCCGACAGGATCGAACCGATTAATAAACCACCGACAAAGTTCGCTCCAAAGATAAATCCTCCTACAACTGGAGCAAACAGCGCGAGATATGAAGGAAACTTCATTTCCTGCAGCGCTCCCTGTGAAGCAATAGAGATACAGGAGTTAACATCCGGTTCTTCGGTGCCATCCAAAATTCCCGGTTTTTCTTTAAACTGACGGCGCACTTCATCTACCATTTTGCGCGCAGCTTTAGTTACCGACTCAATGAGAATACCGGAGAACATATAAGGCAGTGCAGTACCAACCATAGCACCAACCAGGGTCAGCGGATTAATAATGTCAAGAATAGGATCTACATCAGGCGGTGAAAATGAAAAGATGTAAGCTACCATCAAAGAGGTAGCAGCCAAAGCAGCTGAGCCGATCGCAAACCCTTTACCGATCGCGGCAGTAGTATTGCCAACTGAGTCGAGCTTATCTGTAATATCCCGCACTTCATCATCAAGTTTGCTCATTTCAGCAATACCACCGGCATTGTCAGAGATCGGACCATAGGTGTCGACGGTAACGGTGGTAGTAACAAAGGACAGCATACCTACAGCTGCCATAGCAATACCGTACATACCGGCAGCACCATAAGCAGCGATGACAGTGGCCCCTAACACCAACACCGGCAGCATTGTGGAGCGCATACCAACTGACATACCTTGAGTAATAGTCAAAGCGGGACCCTCAGTGCTAGCAGCCGAAATACTTTTGGTCGGAGCATAATCATAACTGGTGTAATACTCAGCGATAAAGCCGATTACTACTCCTGCCACGATTCCTAACACAGAAGCGACCCATGGTGAAAAGAGGCCGAGATTAAAACTGA
This sequence comes from Bacillota bacterium, assembly GCA_012837335.1. NCBI lineage: Bacteria > Bacillati > Bacillota > Bacillota bacterium. The sequence goes on along the minus strand of DURM01000020.1, from coordinate 6,042 downwards.
TGCCGGTTAAATCCTGATTTCTAAACATCAGCCAGCATCCTAACCCAGAGAGCACAATGGTAAGACCTGCTGACACCATTGTAGAAATATTTAGTTCACGGTGAGGATCTTCAGAAAGTTCTTTCAGAATAATATAAGCAATACCTACGATGCAGGCAAGCACCCCAAATCCGGCAAGAACGATGGGATACAGAAACATTTTTTCCAGCAGGGATGAACTCATACCTGCGTTTTTGGCCTCACTGGAAAGGAATAAGTGAAAAGCAAGGATAACTGCTGATGAGATGGCGCCCACAAAACTTTCCAGAAGGTCCGAACCAAGTCCAGCTACGTCTCCCACATTGTCGCCAACGTTATCTGCAATAGTAGCAGGGTTTCTGGGGTCATCCTCTGGAATACCGGCTTCCACTTTTCCAACTAGGTCTGCGCCCATGTCTGCGGCTTTAGTATAAATACCGCCTCCCACACGGAAAAACATAGCGATAATTGAACAGCCGAGCGCATATCCGGAAATAGTCATGGTAAATGGTGAAAATTCAATTCCCAGCCAGTTCCGCACCATGTACACATTCTCAATTGACAGCTGTTTCAGCAGAACTCCAAAAACTACATAGACGATCACAATACCGAGAAGTGCAAAGCCACCCACACAAAGCCCCATGACTGAGCCGCCCTTAAAAGCAACCTTAAGGGTTTGGCCGAGTTTCTTGGTAGTTCTGGCAGTATTTGACACGCGCACATTCGCATAAGTAGCGATCCGCATACCTACCAAAGCTGCCAGCGAACTCATCACTACCCCAATCGCAAACGCGACTCCAACATACCAGCCAACAAGTAAACCCATCAACACTGCAACAACTAAAGCGATAATAGCGATTACCCTAAACTCATAGTTCAGAAAGGTAACTGCGCCCATGCGAATACGCTCTGCAATTACTTTCATCAGCGGGGTACCTTCATCCAACTTTTTAACTGAATAAAAGTTAAGGCCTGCGTACGCTATTGCAAGGATACTTGCTAAAAATACTAGAATAAGCCAACTCAACTTAAACCACTTCCTTTCTAAAATTCTAAAGCGCTTAATATGTTGTCCCGGCTGAGTCGGAACTGGGGCATGTTAACAGGCGCTCCAAGATACATATTAACATTAATTATACAAAAGTTAAATACAAAACATGAATATAAAATAAATTTTGTCCGAAACACATTTTTCCAGCTGCAGTAACCAAACCCCGGCTCAGCCAGGGCATCAATGTTGAGGCTTTACAGCAGAAGTGAAAGGGTACCAGCCACAATCAGGACTAAGCCGACAGCGGCATTTGGAGAAAGCTTTTCTTTGAGGAAAAAATAAGAGAAGGCAATCGTAAAAACGATACTCAATTTATCAATCGGTACAACAGCACTGGCAGGACCAGTCTGGAGTGCTCGATAGTAGCAGAGCCAGGAGCCGCCGGTGGCAAAACCCGACAGTATAAGAAACATCCAACTTCTGCGGTCTATTTCTTTAATTGTCTTATGCTTATCAGTTGCAAACACAATTGCCCAAGCAAGAATCAATACTACGACTGTGCGTATTGCAGTTCCCAAGTTTGATTCGATCCCCTCGATTCCCACTTTACCGAGAATAGCGGTCAAACTGGCAAAAACAGCCGCGCCAAAAGCATACAGCATCCAGAGATTGCTTTCTGTTTTTAGATTATCTCTGGTTCTTTTCTTATAGACCATCAAGAAGGTACCGCTGCCGATTAATATCACAGCGATAGCTTTGAGCAGGGTAACCTCCTCTTTCAGCAGGATAAAAGCTAAGATCATCGTTAAAACCGTACTGGATTTATCGATTGGAGTTACCTTGTTCACATCCCCGATCTGTAGAGCCTTAAAATAGCAGAGCCAGGAACCTCCGGTCGCCAATCCTGATAAGATGAGAAAAAGTAAGGTCCTGCCGTTCACATCCGCGAGCGTTCGCTGCGAACCTACAATAAACACCATCAGCCAGGAAAACACCAGCACCACTGCTGTTCTGATAGCTGTAGCCACATTGGAATCTGTGTTTTTAATGCCAATCTTGGTTAAAATAGCAGTCAAACCCGCAAATACAGCCGAGCCAAAAGCAAAGAAAACCCACATCCCGCCTATCTCCTTCCATAAATAGGTTGACCGGTCAACCCTCAGCTGCAGATGCTTCGCTTCTCGCAGCAAACTCAATCCGGTTGCGACCGGAAGCTTTAGCTTTATACATCAGCTTATCAGCGGTATCGACGATCTCCTCGAGAGATAACTTAGGCGAATACTCAACCGCAGTTACGCCGAAACTCGCAGTAATATACTGGGAAACCGGTGATGTTTTGTGCTCAATTTTAAGCTCTCTAATCTCTTCCTGAATCCGTTCAGCAACCTTTACCGCCTCGCCTAGATCCGTATCAGGCAGGATGCAGGCAAACTCCTCGCCACCATAGCGAGCTGCCAGATCAACTGATTCCCTGATGCAGTTCTTCAACACACCGCCAATCCGCCGCAGACAGACATCTCCCATTACATGACCGTACTGATCATTATAGGCCTTGAAATGATCAATATCGAACATAATGATGGAAAGCTTGGATTTCGAGCGGCGAAGCCTTAAATATTCACGTTCCAGTACAGCATCAAAACACCTGCGGTTGGCAATTCCGGTTAAACTGTCAGTATTGCTCAACTCAATTAACTGGCGGTTAGTCTCTTCAAGCGCCAGCTCAATGATTCTGCGCTCATTAATATCTGTCAGCATAGCAAAGGAACCTTCGAATCTACCGAAATCATCTAGAATAGCTTTGGCAGAAACCAAGAACCAATGCTCCTTTCCATCCTTCCGCAAAAGACAGCACTCATAAACCGAGTCCTTTCCGCTCCGCCGCAGTGACTCTTGCAAATCACTTACATAACGGTATTCCTCGGGAATAAATGAAGAGTATGTCCTGCCGAGCATTTCCTCCACCGTGTATCCCAAAACAGATGCTATCTGCTCGTTGGCAAAAGTGAGGCGGAAATCCTTGTCGAACACCCAAATACCCTCAATAGCAGTCTCCACAACCCTCTGAAACTGAATTCTGCTCTTTTCCAAGCTGTCTTGGATCTGGGCGATCTCCTGATCACTCTTCTCTTTAACGATCATCAGCAGAATATAGCTGCTGACCAAAAAGATCGAGTAGCTTGTGATCGGAATTACCGCGGCTGTGTCGCCGCTGAGACTCATCGCAAAAGAGGGGAAGATTAAACACAGCGCAGCAGCAGTCAAAAAAACCAGTCCCGCTGCAAAGTAGAAGACTCCTAAGACCTGCTGCAGAAACGAGGCGGCTTTATGTTTGTGAACTAAAAATATGCTGGGCAGAAAGTAGAATATGCTCTGCAGTAAAAAGAATACACCGCTTTCGAATGGGCTGGGCACTGACACAGTCAGAGAACCAACAGCAATTATGCCTAAGGATACCAAGACATGCGTCCGGCGTCCAACATCCTTGCCGGAGAGAATCCGGACCGCCCAAGCCTCGTATGCACAGCCGATGAGCAGCGTCACTTTGGCAATTACTGTAAGGCCGTTGAAGGCCGCAGCTCGATGAAAAAACATCAGGGAACCGGCTGCTTGCAGAAACTTTGCCGCAATCCAAAAGGGAACCTCATGACGGGATGTACCTCTGAACCTTAATGCTACTAAGAGCAGTCCATAAACAAAGGAACCTAACGCCAGCATCAGCACCACAGTAGCTGTGTTCATGATATACCCCTCTATTACTCGCTGTGCTCGTTAACCTTAAAACTTTCAATTAAAGATTGGAGGTGCTCAGCCATCTCACTTAAGCTGTGCACAGATGAAGAAATCTCCTCAATAGTTGCTGACTGCTCCTCGGTAGCAGCAGCCATTTCCTGAGCTCCAATGTCAATGTTCTTTGCATCTTCGCCAATTGCTTTAATTCTGTCTGCTATTTCATTTACCGATCCGATAATTGTAGATAACATCCTACTGCTGTCACCCACAACTTGCGATGTTTCATCAACGCTGACCACACTTTTATGCATGCCATCAACAGCCTTTTGGGTTTTCTGCTGAACATCAGTAATCAGATTGCGGATATTATCCGCAGCGAGGCTGCTCTGATCGGAAAGCTTGCGAACCTCGTCTGCCACTACAGCAAAACCACGGCCGTGCTCACCTGCTCTAGCTGCCTCAATAGCGGCGTTTAGCGACAGCAGATTAGTCTGCTCAGCTATGGCTGCAATGGCCTGAACGATTTTTTCGATCTCCAAAGAGCTTGTACCCAGGCTTTCAATTACCTCCGACAGCTCCTCAATGCTCTGCCGCAGTTCTTCCATCTGCCGAGAGATTCTATCCAGCGCTGTTTCTCCTTCTGCTGCCATGGACGCAATATCTGCAGCTGAATCTGCTACTTCACCAACACCGCTATTCATGTGGGTGACTGTCTGGGAAAAGTTGTTAGCACTGGCTGCTACCTGCTCAATCGAAGCTGCAGTTTCTTCTGAGGCAGCCGACAGCTGGTTGGAAGTATCCAAAACCTGGTCCGCCGAAACCTTGACATTTTCAATGATACTGCGGAGGTTGTGGATCATTTTCCCAAACGAAGAGGCAAGCAGGCCAATTTCATCCCGCCTCTTAACCGCAATAACCTCGGTTAAGTCACCACCGCTCACCTTTTCCGCGCTCTTAGTCAGCTTCACAATTGGATCAGCTAGGGATACGGACAGCCGATAAGCCAGCGCAAAGCCAATTGCCAAAGCTGCTGCAATTGTAATCACTATGATTACCCGGATTTGGTTGACAACTCTAAGCACATCCTCTTCATCGGCTTCAACTGCTATCGACCAGCCGTTTTGATATACATGTGCGTAAGCTGCAATTCTATCACTGTTATCGAACCTGAAGCTGTCCACACCAGAGTTACCTGCCACCATTTTGTCAACAATCGGCTGCATAGACGGTACCTGAGTAAACAGATCTGAAGTGCCAACATAATCTAAATTGGGATGACCAACGATTATTCCTGCCTCATTGATCAGCCATCCATGACCGAAACCAGCTAGATTCATACTCGCTGCCAACTGCTGCAGGTAATCCAGAGTAACCGAAAATGCTGCTACCCCAACCGGTTCGGTTCCGCTCTCGCCATATACAGGTCTCGCCAGCATAACGATGGCGACATTTGTTCCCTGAGTAATCATGGGTTCTGAGTATACCACTCTCTGCTTTGCTAGAGCATCGATAAAATAATCCCGCTCTGCGATATTTATCGTCAGCCCTTCGACTGTGTGCGCCGTCCCTGAAAGATCAGCCAGCAGAATTCCGCCGTAAGCAGGTCTTTCCTGCAGTAAGGCATTCATGATCACCCTTGCATCATCCAGTTCAAACTTTCTGACTGCCGGAATCAAGGAGAACAGATACATGTCATCTTCAACCGCTTTAAACCAGTTGGAAATAATCTCTGCATTCTTCTCAGCAACCAGCTGAGCCTCGCGTTCAATACCGGAACTAACTATTCGCTTAGCATTGATATACGAGAAGATACTTGTTCCGACTATCAGGACAGCAATCACCAAACAGATAGATAAAATGAGTCTCTGTTTAATGCTGAACCGCACAACACCGGCATTCATGGGAAAACCTCCTCCGGATATTTATGGCAAAACGGCTGCGCATTTACTGAGCAAATAAGTATGTAATCATCTATTATTTCGATTTTATCCGACGTTTTCCTACATTCAAATCATTAATTAACAATTTTTTGATACAGGACAAGTACAGATTTGGCAGTATGTCTTTACCAGCGATCGTGAGCTGGAGCAGATCTCAGTTTATCCCTCCATGCCCGGATCAAAGCTGCAAACTTCCCTGAAATCTGCATTAATTTAGACGCAATAATGCCACCTGCCTCCAAATAACAGGTGCTTGATTAAAGGTTATCCAGAGCCTTATTATTCACAATCGCGGTATACAACCGATCTTTCAGGACAGCTTGACTTGTTATTTCATCAGCTGGTCCGAGATGGATGCGG
>DURM01000019.1 GCA_012837335.1 Bacillota bacterium | reverse complement strand
TTAACCATCCTCCAACTGACAGCAGCGGAGTGAGGGTATCCATACCGCTGAAGTTGGAGGGAGACTTCAGAGATCCACCGGGAACATACACAACAGAGATCAAGGTGACACTGGTTCCACAAGTATGATAAAATCGACCCCACTTATTGCTGCCGCAGTATTACTTTTATGCTGCGGCAGTGTCCAAGCTGCGATTGTTGTATCTCCGGTGGTTGTCGATGAGTATCGGGTTAGCAAGGGAACTCAATTTGAGATAACCCTATTTAACCCAGGTCCAAAACCCCAGATTGTTAATTTAGACTGGGGTTGGTATACACTTCAAACAGACGGTACAGTGGAACTGACTGCAGAAGATGATCGCGCTCGAGATTACTTAAGCGTTTCCGAACGAGTTTGTCTGCTGCAGCCGGAATCAAGCGAGAGAATCACAGTAACTGTGAATAAGCATGACTTCACATCAATTTCACCTGTTTTGTTTATAAGTTCCACTGAAACCGTGATTCAGACACATGTTGCAGTTCTATTTGCGCTGAGTACAGCTGTACCTCAAAAACCGCTGGAAGCTGAACTGCTTAACCGTTCTAGATCCGGCTGGCAGATAAGCGTTACTAATTCTAATCCATGCCATGCCTATTTCGGCGGAGAGATCGAAGTTTATCAAAACGGGGAGGTTGTTGAACGGAAATCCATAGCTCCTCGTCTGCTGCTTGCTGAGTCTGAGCGGCAGTTTATTCTGGACATCGATCCCACAGCTGAACAAATAGTAATCAGAAGCGGCGGTCTGCATTGTGAAATTGTGCTGAAACCATAAGCAAACAGCCCGGTTCTCCTTTTGAGAACCGGGCTGTAGTTATTTTACAGCAAACCGAAAAAATTTGGTGGGTAAGATATGCGATTGATAACAAGTCCTCCTGGAATTTCAACCAAGGTAAAAGTTACCGCAACTGACTTGTCCACCCACTGTCCGTCAATTTTGATCGCAGCAGTTAAATCGGCAGCAGCCTGAATCGCTGAAGATTCAATCGTGTAGTGACGATTTAATAATCTGAGGTCGGATAGTTCAAGCTCCTGCATGTCATTTGCCAGCAGGGCAATGAACTGTTGATTGTTCCGGTAATAGTTTACGGTTGTACCGTGGGTCGCAACTACCGTGAAGGCCAATAAATCGGGAAGATTGTAAAAGGTTTTGTTGAGCAGGTTTTCTGCTAAGCGATCAAGCAGCTCATCAGGGTCTGCTGCCGGATTTTGATATTGGTACTCTCCTGAGTTATAAGAAATAATGCTTGTGATCAACCACATGTCTCCAGTCCACTTCGTACCGAGATTTTCAAAAACGATACTAAGGTTTTTGGTTTCTTGAAGCTTTTCATGATTTTTTATAAGCTCCAGGTAAAGTTCAGCATCGATTATGATCCTGCCTTCTAAAATTGAGCGGCTGATTTCTGTGAGAACAGCAGTCTCTATTTCATCGTAATCTCCGATAAAAGCTGCGACTTTTTCCAGATCTGAACTGTTGATTGACTCCCAATCCAGAATCAAATGCTCCGCCAGCAGTTCCTGCAGTTTCTCGAAGTCTAGGTCGTTTAAGGCAGCCTCCAACTCTTCAATCTGCTGGTCAATGATCTTTGAGGTAGGAACTGGTTCTGGCTTCACGCGATAACAGCCGCTAAGTCCTAAGCAAACAGATACAATTATTAAAACTAGTGATTTTGAGCGGAACATTATTTTCCCCTTTCTCCGCCCCATAGGGTAATTATAACCTATAAAATTCGGTATTGTTATATGTCGAAAGTCCTATTTTTTTGGGACCTCTGGGTCTTACATCCTATTTTGGAAGGGAAACCCGCAGATAGTGAGGAAATATATTATACATCGATATTAAGCCGGGAGGCTGTTGGGTTGCATAGCGAATTAGATCCGAAAAGAATCGAAGAAATCCTAAATCATACAGTCGATGTTTTGCATGACAGCAAGCATCAGATGTACGAAATTGTTGAAGCAGCGCAGACTGAATTCAACCGCATCTCTTTTGCAGTTGAAGAACTGAAGCATGAGATTAATTCAACAATAGAGCAGGTAGAAGAGCTGGAGAGAGAATTCCGGGTTCTCCGGATGCGTTTAGCTGACGTCAGCCGCAATTTCAGCCGCTATGGTGAAGAAACCAGACGCGTTATTTACCAGCAGGCGGATCAGCTGCGAGAATCCTTGGCAGCTGCCCGTGAGCGGGAGAAAAATCTTCAGAAGCAGCGGATGCAGCAGGAGCAGGCCTTAGTCCATATCTCTCGGCTGGTGGAGAAAGCCGAGAACTCTGTATCGCAGATGGATATTGCTTTAGAGTTTCTCAGAGGTAATCTAGCGGGAATATATGAACAGCTTGAGGGTATTCAGGTTAGATATCAGCTGGGACAGAAGATCATCAAGATGCAGGAAGATGAGCGTAAACGCGTTGCTCGAGAAATTCACGATGGTCCTGCCCAGGACTTGGCAAATGTGGTGCTGAAAGCAGAAATATGCGAGCGCCTGTTTAACGCAGACCGTGATGATGAGCTGCTCCTTGAACTCCAGGATTTAAAATCAGCTGTAGTAGTTGGACTGAATGAAATTCGCAAGATTATCCATAACTTGAGACCAATGGTTCTCGATGATTTGGGCTTAATTCCTGCAGTGAAGCGTTTAATCGAGGAAGCCCAAAAGCAGTCCGACATGGAATTTGATCTACTGTTGATCGGACAGGAGTGCAGATTGGATTCAGCAGTGGAAATAGCAGTTTTTCGTGTGATTCAAGAGGCAATTAACAACAGCCGCAAGCATGCCAAAGCCGCACACCTTAAGATTAAACTAGAGTTTCTACCTGATCAGATTAATGCTGTAATAGAAGATGATGGAGTTGGTTTTGATATGGATTCTCTCACTAAACGGCTAACCAGCGGGGATCATTTCGGTCTGTACGGGATGCGGGAGAGGACGCAGCTCCTGGGTGGTAAGTTCTCGATCCGTTCCGCCGTTGGTGCAGGTACGCGGATCAGCATCATGATTCCGCTGAAAGGAAATGGGAGTGAACGCCATGAACCAGACAATTAAAGTGTTGATTGCTGATGACCATTCACTGCTGCGCACAGGATTAGTTAAACTGTTGGAGATGACTGACGGGATCGAAATCGTAGGGCAGGCAGAGAACGGCATTGATGCAGTTCGACTAGCCGGTGAAATCAGACCTGATGTAATCTTAATGGATATTAATATGCCAAAACTTAATGGGATAGAGGCAACCCGCCAGATTTCCGCTAGATACGGTATTCCGATTCTGGCACTGACGATTCATGACGATGAGGAATACATAGCTGAAATGATTAGGGCGGGAGCGAAAGGATATGTTCTGAAAGACAGCGAGCTGCAGAACTTGGTGCGCGCAATAAAAAATGCGGACGAAGGAGTGTCATTTTTCCCGTCCAATTTAATGGAAAAGGTAATGGTTAAGTTTCATGAGTTAAAGCAGCAGCAGTCGGGCATTGATTATTACGCAGCATTGAATGATGCGGGTGCTCAGAACTTAACCCGCAGGGAGTTGGAAGTGCTGCAGTGCATTGTCGACGGCATGAGCAATAAAGAGTGCGCGGAGCATCTGTTTATCAGCGAAAAAACAGTTAAAAACCACGTTACTAATCTCCTGCGGAAACTTGATGTTGCCGATCGAACGCAGGCAGCAGTTTACGCAGTCCAGCATGGAATTGTAAAAGCCAGGGTCTAAGCCCCGGCTTTTTTTGTTTCGGTTTGATGCAGCGGACCTAAAAGTTCTAAATCATTGATTACCAGTCGGAACCGGCAGCCCAGTCTATCTGCGGCCTGCTTACACATTTCCATGCGGGCAAGGTAGATCTCAAAGTAGTCCATTATTTGGCATGACGTTTGATCGAAGTCGATGTCGAGTGTAATTGTTTTTGCTTGGGCATCGACCACCACTCTCGAATCGATGACCGCCAGATTCACGCGGTTGTGAATTTCTGATCCCTTTTCCTCCCGCGCTGGAAACGTGCGGTGGACCCTAGTGCGGTGGGCATCGCTCTTGTCGGCGATGATCAGTGCTGCGGTGATAGGAGTGACGGGAGCGCCAATTTCTTCTTCATGATTAGCAATGGCAGTAGTGATATCGCATATTTCGCCTAAGTCCATGCCCAGCGCCCTCAGCTCGGTGTAAACCAGGTTAGCCCCGGTTATGCCGTGGTATTTTCTGTTGTGCATATTGCCCACATCGTGGAGATAGCCAGCTATTGCGCCCAGTTCAACCGTTCGAGAGTCAAAACCGAGTTCAGCCAGAATATAGGCAGTAGTTTTAGCAACATAAGTGACATGTCTGACGCCGTGTTCTGTATAGCCTCTTGCTAATAGGTAGTCACAGGCTCGATCAATCATTAATTGAAAACAAGGATTACTGCGGATGTCCTGTAAAGTGATCATCGAATCCCTCCTTGATTTTTTCTATTATAACGCAGAATCGAATTCAAGGCTATAGTCCTAAAAAATTGGGAAAAACGACGGATTAAATTCAGGGTAATTCCATGTTAAGATTGCATTAACAACCCAGCCAGAAGCACGGGAAAATGTGTGAGGAGGTAATGAGTTTGCTGGCTCAACTAAAACAGCTGTTATTGGATGATAGTGGACAAGGTATGGTGGAATATGGATTAATCCTTGCGCTGATAGCTATCTTAGTAATCGGAGCACTCAAACTTCTAGGAGAAGGAGTATCTGGAATATTTGGCAGGATTACTGAAGAAGTAGGCGGAACATCCGATTAACAGAAAAAGTTTAACAACAACCAAACCAGTTTTGACAAAAGCGGCAGCCATTACCCCGCCCCCCAGGCTGCCGTTTTTGTCCATTATCAGGAGGTTTCATGATGCATAATGCAGTTTTGCTGACGGCAGTTGTTATGGTCTGCTACTTTGATGGCCGCTATCGCAGGATCCCTAATTTCATTACGTTTTCTTTGGTCTTATTAGGTTCTGTCATTAATTCTTGGCAGAGCGGCTGGTCAGGATTAGGAATGTCTCTGGTGGGAATTATCACTGGACTACTACTGCTGATTATTCCCTACAGTTCAGGTGGTATTGGCGGGGGCGATGTGAAGTTTCTGGCAGGAATCGGCAGTATGCTTGGAGCTGGATTTGCATTTTCCGCATTTTTGTACGGAGCAGTAATCGGTGGGATTTGGGCAGTGGTAATTCTAATCAGGCGCAGAAACCTACTGCAGTCTCTGATGGCGATCAGTTATCGCGCAGCAGCTTTAGCTTCAGGAGCTAAGGCGGTGGCACCTCCGCTTCACACCACTGCTTCAGGCAAGGAATGGGGCTTCCCCTATGGAATTGCCATCGGGTTAGGAGCAGCAGCCGCTGTATTTATCGGTCCGCTGGTTTAGAGGAGGATGCCTAATATGCTTCAGCTTAGGTCTAAGCAGGATGGACAAGCCCTTGTTGAGCTGGCCGTAACGGTATTAGTTCTCTTTCTGATTATCTTCGGCATAATCGAGTTTTCCCGCATTGGCTACACCTACATTCTAATCGCACATGCCAGCCGCGAGGGAGCGCGGATGGGAGCTCTGGGCAGGACCGATGACCAGATTTATCTGGCGGTAAATGAATCGCTGGCAGCAGTTGGTGGAGTGCCGATTGTGGTTTCCATTGATCCAAATCAATCTATGCGTGTAAGGCGGGAACCAATTTCGGTGCAGGTAAAGGTCCAATTACCCCTGATTACTCCTTTAAGCACCGTCCTTCCTAATCCACTGCCGATTCAGTGTACTACTGTTATGCGGGTAGAGTGAGGGATCTGAAATGCGTAGATTAAAAAACGAACGGGGAGTAGTTTTAGTGCTGGCTGCGGTTGGGATGACCGCGTTTTTAGGACTGCTCGGGCTGGTTATTGATGTCGGCCAGATCTTTATGGAGCAGGTAAAGCTTTCCAGAGCTGTTGATGCAGCGGTGTTAGCGGGAGTGCAGGAACTGCCGCTGCAGCCGAATTTAGCTCTGGCTAGGGCCTATGAGTATGGTTGGGCTAATGATTTGCAATCAGATGAACTCCAGGTAGAGATCGGAAACGAAAACCACCTCATTGGAGCTCAGGCGCGCAGACAGGTCAGCTTATCTTTTCTCAGTTTGCTTGGATTCAAACATCGTACAGTCGCAGCCAGAGCAGTGGCGGTGATCGGACCTGTGATTGGATGCAGCGGTGTAATTCCGGTTGGAGTGCCCTGGAGTGATTTTGAATTCGGGAAAACCTATGAATTAAAATCCGATGCCCATTCCGGACAGAAATACCAGGGCAACTTTGGCGTTTTGGCCTTGGGAGGTACTGGTGCCAATACCTACCTCAATAATCTTAAATATGGATATCAGGGAATGCTGCGGGTGGGTGACCGTGTCTACACCGAACCGGGCAATATGGCGGGGCCGACGCGCCAGGGGATTGAATACCGCTTAAGCCAGGCTCCGGACGTGCCGGGTCAGCCTTGGTATGAAAACACTGCTCGCATTGCGGTCGTTCCAGTGATCGACAGCCTCGATGTTAACGGCCGATCCTTGGTAACAATCGTTGGCTTTGCTGCTTTTTATTTAGAAGATGTGGAGGCTCAAGGCAACCGCGCGGTGATTCGCGGTAGATTTGTTGAGCATCTGATTGATGGAGAAATCGGATCCGGCGTAAACTACGGACTGCTTGCCTATCGATTGGTCCAGTAAGATTGGGGGATTGGGGAATTGAAAAATAAAGTTCTGCTGTTTATTGCCATCGGCTTAGGATTGATTTCAGCACTACTAACTTACAATTATTTATCCGGGATAGAAGCGAAACAGCATGTGGAGATGGTGGATGTAGTAGTAGCTAACACGAAAATTTCTGCCAACACAGAAATTAGGGCGAGTATGCTGGCATGGAAAAAGATTCCAAAGGAAAGCCTGCATCCCGATGCTGTGCAGCAGCTTCAGGATCTGCAGGGCAGAATAACTGCAGCAGACATTGTCGCCGGAGAACAGGTACTGTGGAGCCGCTTGCTCCCCAAGGGAGCAGTTCCCGGCTTAGCCTACAATATCCCCAAAGACAAGCGGGCAGTGACTGTTGCGGTCAATGAAGTGATAGGGGTGGCAGGTTTTATCAAACCTGGCGATCGAGTTGATGTGCTCGCTACTTTTGCCAATGAACCTCCCATCACCACAACAGTTCTGCAGAATGTAATGGTGCTGGCAATTTCCCAGGATATGACCAGCGATATTGAACCGGCGGCGGTTATCAGCACGAGTGTGACTTTTGCCCTCAGCCCAAATCAGGCCGAGCAGCTGGTGCTTGCTGAGTCCCTGGGAGCGATTCGGTTGTCTCTGCGACCGCCGGAAGCTGTAGGGATTGCTTCCAAACAGGGAACGAGCGCCTATGATCTGCAGCCATTAGCTTACAGCGCGCATGGAACAGAATTAGAGTCGCGCAGGGAAGTTTCGTCTAAGACACAATCCGAGGCGGTATCGGCAGTCAAACCCCAGAAATCCCAGCAGTCGACTGGGGATATATCTTCAGGTAAAACCAGTAATGACATTAAAATAGAGATCTTTAGAGGTACAGAGCGGGAGGTGATCCTGGTTGATAAATAGGAAAAAAGTGGTTGCTGTTCTTATACTGCTGATGCTTTTCGGTCATGGAGCTGGATGCGGAGCGCAGCAGCTGGTGTTAATCCAGGGTCACAGTCGGGTTCTGTACGTACCGAACTTAACTCGAGCAGCTGTGGGAGATCCCACAATTGTTGATGTAGGGGTGATTGATTCCGGTCAAGTCCTGCTTAATCCACTTCAAACCGGAAGCACATCTCTGCATCTTTGGACTGCTAATTCCCAGCAGATATATCAGCTGCGTGTGGCAGCAGATGACGGCACATTAACCAAAGAATTCCTGACTGCCTTAAATCTTCCGGAGGTTTCAGCCTGGTTTGCCGACCAGTATCTGGTTTTAGAAGGACGGGTGCGCACCGAACAAGACCTCAAGCGGGCGGAAAAACTGGCAGAGGCTTACAGTGACTCGGTAATCAGCCTGCTCTATGTTTCGGAAGAAAACTCGTTAGAAAGAGAACTGCGCCGCTTACTTCCACCTGAAATCAAGCTGACAATCTTCAACAACACCGCCATTTTTGAAGGGCAGATTGACGATGAGGGCGTACGGGCACTGGCTTACCGCACAGCTGACGCTTTTGGTCTGCAGGTTCTTGATCTGCTTAAGGTAGGAAACGCCGACCCTGTACCGGAATCCACGGCAGCGGAGGTGACTGAGCCGGGACCTGCGGATTTTGCAGAGCAAATTCAAGCATTACTCGATGATAACGTTCATGTTTATGCTGTGGGAGAGACAATTTTCTTGGAAGGAAGTGCTGCTGATGAGTACCACCGGCGGCGAGCCTGTGCTATCGCAGAAGCTTATGGTCTGCCGGTGGTAGACTTAATCAGGGTGCAGGAGCGGTCTCCAGAGGTTGAACCACTGGATGTCGATGATCTGGAATCAGACGAAGAGACGCTCTTAAGCCAAATGAATAGGTTGATCGGCAGCCCCGAAATTACTTTGGAGATCGTCTATGGACATCTAGTTCTCGAAGGCAGAGCTGTAAACTTGTGGGAAAAAGAGCGGGCAGTGAAGCTGGCAGCAGTATCCGATCTGCCGGTGATTGACTTGATTACTGTGGAAATGGCCGAAGAGAATCCTACTCCCACTCCCGCTGGAGAGGTGGATGAGCCGGATCGGGAGCTGCTGAACACTCTACTTGCCGGCACTGATATTCACCCCCATTGGATTGGGAGCACTCTTTTCTTAGAAGGTACAGCTGAAGATGAGTTTGCAAAAACCAGAGCTCTGGCGATCGGGCAGGCATTCAGTGATCAGGTGATCGATTTGGTGCGGGTGCAGCACCCGCCGATTATTCTGGACAGTGGGAATGAGCATGTGTTTGAAGCAGATTTGGTTGCTGACATTGCTTCCGCCCTTCGGGAGCCGGGTATTAGTGTGCGGTATTATCATGGCACCATTGTGCTGGAAGGACTTGTTCCTGATCAAAAGGCTAAAGAGCGGGCGGAGCGCCTGGCAGAAGTATTCTATCAGCCGGTAATTAGTTTTCTGCAGTATCCCCAGCCGGGTCAGATCAGTTCGGCTGAGGAATTAGTCCGGCATTTGGATCTTCCGGATGTAAAGGTAACGGCTGTTGGTGAAAAACTTGTCCTGGAAGGAACGGTTCAAAACTCGCGGGAACACAGCCGGGTTCTTCAGGTGGCTGAACTTTATGGTGATGTTATTGATCTCCTGACTATTCTTGAGCCGGAGCAGGTGCTGCTGCAGGTACATGTTGTTGAGCTTGATCGCAGCGCAGGAGAACAGTTTGGTGTGGAATGGGGCAGTTTAGTTGAAGGACAGCTGTTTGCCAATGTAATTTCCTTCGAAGAAGTTGCGCATATCGGCAGCTGGCAGATGAACCGTTCACATTTATTAGGAGCTAGACTATCAGCCCTAGAAGAGGAGGGGAAGGCTAAACTGTTGGCTGCGCCCAGTCTGCTTACCCTGTCAGGAGAGCCGGCTGAGTTTTTAGCAGGAGGCGAGATTCCGGTTCTAGTACAAGTGGGTGACCAGCAGACGATTGAATGGATTGTCTATGGGGTAAAACTTGAGATTCTGCCATTTATTGCTGATGAACAGATTCGGATTCAGATTAAGCCCGAAGTCAGCAGTCTTGATTGGCAGACCAGCGCGCGGCTTCAAACATCAATGCCTCCTTTACGAACACGGCGGACAGAAACGGTGGTGAATTTAAAGCACGGTTCCACTGCAGTGATTGGCGGTTTGATTCAGCATGAAGAGAACAACCAGATCAAAAAGATTCCGATTCTGGGTGATCTGCCGATAATCGGAGCTTTGTTTCGCAGCTCAGAGTTTCAGGAGAGGCAGACTGAACTGACGGTGTTCGTCACCCCATGGATTGTAAGCGAGGGAGTGAGTGGTGATGGAACCAGATAAGATCAGAGTAGTGATTGTTGATGATACAGCTGAAACTAGGAGCAATATTAGAAAGCTGCTGGCTTTTGCAGATAATATCGCGGTTATCGGTGAAGCAGCTGATGGCAGCGAAGCGGTGGAAGTGGCGCGAGATCTCAAGCCAGACTGCATCTTAATGGACATCAACATGCCCGGATTGGATGGTATCAGCGCAGCCGAGCAGATTTATCAAGCAGCTCCTGAATGCTTGACCATTGTAATCAGTGTGCAGGAAGAGCAGGAGTATCTGCGCCGAGCGATGGCAGCAGGCGCTAGAGATTATCTAACTAAGCCCTTCAGCGGCGATGAGCTGATTAATACTATCAACCGCGTTTGGCAGCTGGAATGCGCCCGGCGCAGTCGCCATGAGATAGTGGAAAAACCAACGCGCAGTGCGGAGACAATCGCAGTTTTCAGCGCCAAAGGGGGAGTAGGGAAGACTACGATTGCCGTCAATCTTGCGGCTGCCTTAGCCAAGCAGAATCACGAAGTGATCCTTGTCGATTTTGATCTGCAGTTTGGCGATGTGCCGCTGATGCTGGATCTTGCCGTCCAACACTCTATTTCTGACTGGTTCGCTGATGGCTGCCCTGCGGCTGTAGATTATCTGCTTGAAGCTGGACCAGGTCTTAGAATTCTCGCAGCCCCGGAGGTTCCTGAAGAAGGAGAGTTAATTACCGCTGAACATATCGCTCAGATTTTAAAAGAGTTAAAATCCCTTGCTGATTTTATTGTGATCGACACACCCCAGTTTTTCCAAGAAACGACTCTGCAAGCTCTTGAAACAGCAGACCATATCCTGCTTGCGGGAACACCTGACTTAGCTAATCTAAAAAACATCCGCCGCTGTTTAGATGTTTTAGCGAAACTGAATTTGGCAGCGAAAGTTAAAGTAACTGCTAACAAGGTTGGTGCTGAGGGAATTCGGCTGGAACAGTTCAGCAGCCATCTCAATTATCCGGTTTGGCGGGCGCTGCCTTATGATCCGAGACTTGCTTATCAAGCCTGTGTGCAGGGCATTCCGATTGTGGACTTAAATCCCCGGTCAAAACTGGGACGCGCTTTAGAACAGATGAGTAAGGATATATTAGGTATTTATGAACCAAAAAAAATGCTGCCGTTTGCCGGCACGCTGTTCACAAGAAAAGGATGATCATATGTCATTATTGGCACGACTAGAACGGCATAAAGATCAAGCTGGCCAGAATCAGCCGGCAAGTTCCGGGAGTACCAACCCACGCGATCCTTTAATTGTCCTCAAAGGCCGCATTCATGAGCAGCTGGTAAGTGAAATTGACAGTAAACTGCTGAAAAGCGCCGACCAGAATGATAAAAACCAAGAATTAAAAACCAAGGTTGAGCAGGTTGTTCAGCGGGTTATCCATGAAGAGCAGGCGAACTTGTCCCGCGCTGAGAACCTACAGCTGCTCCAGGATATTATTGACGAGGTTACCGGCTTTGGGCCGATTAATTCCTTGATTCTCAATCCGGATATTTCGGAGGTCATGGTAAATGGACCTAAGCAAGTTTTTGTTGAGCGGAGCGGACGATTAGAGCTGACAGACATTACTTTTCGTGACCATGAGCATGTGCTGCATATTATCGATAAAATCGTTGCACCGCTGGGAAGACGAATTGATGAAAGCAGTCCCATGGTGGATGCACGGCTGCCTGATGGTTCCCGTGTCAACGCGATTATTCCGCCGTTAGCGCTCAACGGTCCAACGATTACAATCCGGAAGTTTGCAGCCGATCCCCTAACAATAGAAGACCTAATTAACTTCGGCACCCTCACGCTAGAGATGGCTGAGTTCATCGAGGCCTGCGTCAAGGCTAGATTAAATATCGTGGTTTCCGGGGGAACCGGAAGTGGAAAGACAACACTGCTAAATGTGCTGTCTTCGTTCATTCCGGCGGAAGAACGGATTATTACCATCGAAGACGCAGCTGAGCTGCAGCTCAGGCAGACTCATGTTGTTTCGCTGGAGAGCCGTCCTCCTAATATTGAGGGGAGGGGGGCAGTGGCAATCCGAGATTTGGTGCGCAACTCCCTGCGAATGCGCCCGGATCGGATTGTCATTGGTGAAGTTCGGGGCGGTGAAGCTCTGGATATGCTTCAGGCAATGAATACCGGGCATGATGGTTCCATGACCACCGGCCATGCCAACAGTCCTCGGGATATGCTCGCGCGGCTGGAAACCATGGTTCTGATGGCTGGTGTGGATCTGCCGGTGCGGGCAATCCGGGAGCAGATTGCATCGGCAATTGATCTGATTATCCAGCAGGCTCGGTTAAAAGATGGGTCTCGGAAGATTACTCAGATTACTGAGGTCCAGGGAATTGAAGGTGAGGTAATCACTATGCAGGATATCTTTGTTTTTGAGCGGGGAGTGCTGCGGCCGACTGGAATCAGACCGCGGTGTGCCGAGAAAATTGCGGATAATGGAATTCAGCTGCCGATTAACTTATTCATTTAATGAGCAGCATGATCGGGGTGAGCATATTGATGCCTTTATTTTGCGCAGCTTTAGTGTTCTGTGCTGTAGTTCTTATCTGCTTTGCTGCTGCTGGAAGATTGCAGCAAAAACATCTGCTCGACCGCCGCATTTATGAGTTGATGCCTCAGCACGGCTTAAATGGATACGCAGAAGATGAATCAGATGAAGACGAGCTGTTAACTAGAGTTCAGCGGCTGTTGGGACAGATTAATCAAAAGCTGAATATCAAGCCGTCACGGCAGCTGGCCTTAGAACTGGTCAGGGCTGGAATTTCGCTGTCAGCCGGAGAATTCCTGATTTTGAATGCCCTGCTTGGTTTCTCGCCCTTAGTTTTGCTGGGATTTAGCGTGAGTTTGGAGCAGTGTCTGCTCCTGGCAGTATTGGCGGCATTAGCGCCTTCGGTTTATGTAAGATGGAGACAGAGTCAGCGGAGCAAACAGGTAGAGCAGCAGCTGCCAGAGGTATTAGCTGCAATTGCCAATTCTTTGAAAGCGGGCTGCAGTTTTTTTCAAGCTGTTGAGCTGATCGCCCGGGAGTCTGAACCGCCTCTGGCGGAGGAGTTTGCTCTGGTCAACAAGGAAATGAGTTTGGGAGCAGACACAGAATTTGCGCTGGAAAATTTGGTTAAGCGTGTAGTAAGTGATGACTTAGAATTGGTAGTGACCGCAGTCTTGATTCAGAGGCAGGTAGGGGGTAATCTTTCGGAGATCTTAGATTCGATCGCTGGTACCATTAGGGAAAGGATCCGCATCAAAGGAGAAATCAGCACACTAACGGCTCAAGGACGCATATCCGGTCTGGTGATTTCCGCTCTGCCCTTTGCACTTACCATTTTTATTTACCTGCTCAATCCTGATTATATCCGCCCTTTATTCTCGGAACCGCTGGGCAGGGCAATGCTGATTGTTGGTTTAGGAGGACAGGCAGCCGCTGCTTTTTTAATCCGCAGGATTGTCAATATTCGGGTGTAGGAGGATTCACGTGGCTTTATGGATTTCAGGGTTAGTTTTTCTCTCGATCAGTTTAGCTGTTTATTCCGCTTATCGGCAGCGGCAGCTAGCCGAGGCGGAAGCCGAGCGTATAAAGCTGTACGGGATAGTAGGTGAAGAGCAGAAAGCAGTCGACCAAACCGTGGGCGAAGTAGGGCTGATAAGAAGAACTTTAACTAGGCTTGCTAGTTTGTTTTCAGTAAAAAAACAGGATCGGAGATGGGAAAAGCTCAACCGGCAGCTGGTTTTAGCGGGTAATCCGGGCGGATTGAAGGCTCAAGAGTTCATGGTACTTAAGCTGACCATTACCGGCCTAACAGCGGCGGCTGTAGTTATGCTCTCTCCTACTTTTATGCACGTGTTTGTGTTTACCGCTTCGGCTTGGGTTATTCCAGACTTGTATCTCCGCCAGAAGATTAAGGCAAGACAGATAGCTGTTTCTCTGGCTGTGCCAGATCTGCTGG
This sequence comes from Bacillota bacterium, assembly GCA_012837335.1. Classification (NCBI taxonomy): domain Bacteria; kingdom Bacillati; phylum Bacillota; species Bacillota bacterium. The sequence continues at coordinate 69,437 of DURM01000019.1, read as the reverse complement.
ATCTTCTTACAGTAAGCGTTGAGGCTGGTCTGGGATTTGATGCAGCCGTTGCCAAGGTGGTCGAAAAAAAGGAAGGTCCGTTAGCTGATGAGCTGCGGCGGATGCTGTCTGAAATGCGGATTGGAAAAGCACGCCGGGACGCTCTCCGAGATTTAGGTGAACGCACCGGTGTCCTGTATCTCCAAAATTTTGCCGCTGCGGTTGTCCAGGCAGATCAGCTGGGCGTGAGTATCAGTAAAGTGCTGAGAATTCAAGCGCAGGAAATCCGAAGACAGCGGCGGCAGAAAGCTGAAGAAGAGGCGATGAAAGCACCGATCAAGATGCTGCTGCCTTTAGTAACACTGGTATTTCCCTCGCTATTTATTGTGCTGTTGGGACCGGCTGTTCTGCAGTTTCTTGCAGTTTTCTAATTTTTTCGGGTGATTATAATGAAAAAGATTCAGATTCTCAATGCCACTAAAGGCACATGTTTAGGAACAGAGATCCGAATAGCTGATACTTTTCTGCTCCGCCTGAAGGGACTGCTGGGTGCTGCTGAGCTTTGCAGGGGAGAAGGTCTGCTGCTGATTCCCTGCAGTATGGTGCATGGGTTTGGGATGCGGATAGCAGTGGAAGTTCTGTATTTGGATCAATCCAACCGCGTCATGAAGATCCATGAGCTTGTCCCCGGCAGGTGTGGTCCCTATGTGGCTGGTGCTCGCTGGGTCTTAGAACTGCCGATAGGAACCGTTTCCCATTCTTGCACAGAATTAGGGGACCTCCTCCTGAGTACTAGAACATAACGCTCTAGCTGTGAATACGATGTACTGACCAACAGATGAAACAGACGGGGGGTCATGTTGTGTCTGCTAATAATCGTAAACAGAATTGTCCGCCTCCCGGGGAGGAAGCCAATGACAAAGCAAAATTGCTGGACTTATTGACGCCAAGAGAAAAAGAAGTTCTGTCACTGGTAGCGCGGGGTTACAATAACAATGAGATTGCTGCGTGTCTGCACATCAGCAAGCACACTGTTAAAAACCATGTCAGCAACATCTACCACAAGCTGGAGATGGATGACCGCACGCAGATTGCTTTGTTGGCTGTCCGGCATGGGTTAGTTAAGCTTGACTAATCAGAAAAACGGCTCGTAAGAGTCGTTTTCTGTTTTTTGCAGGGTAAAAATGGCAGAATGGCGAATGAATAGTATGCACCCAAGAGAAGAGGTTTCGGAGGAAGATTTATGGCAAAATTGCAACTATTAGTGCGACTGACTCCTGAAACCGAGTTAAAATTTCATATTTGTGAGGAACCGCGCTGGTTCAAACCAGATCATGATGGGCGCGGAAGAGTTTATGCTCTTACCCCACCTCTTGCGGCTGATGAGGTCTTTTTCATGCGCAGTCAGATTGAAGTGATGCGCGGGCGTTTAAACTGGGTTTGGAAGAAGTTTGCCTGGCCGAGTGCAGTAGTTTGGTTGGTGCGGCGCAGATTAGGTTTGGCTTATCCGGGTTATCCGGTTGAAGTTCCTGAATCGATCTACGAGCAGTGGCGGTTGGATGAGGAGCAGAGATTGGAGCTGCTCAGCGAACTCAAGCTGCTTCTCGACGGTCGCCTGCTTCCGGATAATCTTTTGGAACAGGCTCTTAGAGCCAGCGGTTGGTGGCCTGCAGACATCCGGAGGGTTTTAGATTGGGGTTTGCGCATGGGAGTAATTGAGTGCTTTCCGGGCGTGACTAAAACCTCCTGGGGAGAAGCCCGCTGTATGCGCTGCAATTCCTCAGTTACAGAAGTACGGCCCTGTCCCTTCTGCGGGCGGCCGGATTGTCCGATCTGCACCACCTGTGATTCTTTGGGACCAGTTCGCGGCTGCACAAGATTATGGGTTCTGGATAAACCGGAGCGTGCTGGTCCTTTAGTGCCCGCAGATGATTTTCAGCAATTACCTAAACTGCATTTAGACTTTGAGCTTACTCCTGCTCAGCGGCGGGCCAGCAGTGAACTTGTGGACTTTATCCACAGCGACAAGAAAAAAGTCTTGGTGTGGGCAGCCTGCGGTGCAGGAAAAACAGAGGTTACTTTTGCAGCCATTCAAACCGCGCTCAGCCGCGGCAGTAAGGTCATGTTTGCAATCCCCCGCCGTGATGTAGTGCGGGAGCTTGCAGAGCGATTAAGGAAAGCGTTCCCAGATACTGAAATCGCAGTTCATTATGGCGGACAGCCCTGGCAGCAGCAGGGTCAGCTGACAATTGCTACAACCCATCAAGCGCTGCGGTTTTACCGCTGTTTTGATCTGGTCGTTTTAGATGAAGTGGATGCCTTTCCCTATCACGGGAGCGAGATGCTGCGTTTTGCCATTAAACGTTCACTGACTGCTGATGGTAAATTGGTGGAAATGACAGCAACTCCCCGAAGCTTACGCACAAGCGCGGTGATTACAATTCCGGCTCGCTATCATGGATGGCCGCTGCCGGAACCTCGATTCTTAAAAATAAAATTACCTGAATTAAACCAATTAGCTGATAAGGGTCTGCCAGAGCAGGTTGTCTCCATTATTGAGAGCAATCAGTCGCCATGGCTGATTTTTGCTCCGACGGTTCAGGCAGTTAAGCAGCTGACCAAAGTACTAGCAGCTGTCCTGAACCGCAGGGTCTGCGGCAGTTGGGCGGCTGATCCCCAGCGGGATCAAAAAATAGCAGACTTTGCATCTGGGGAATACCAGGTGATGGCAGCCACTTCAATTATGGAGCGGGGGATCACTTTGGCAGATGTCCAGGTCATGGTGCTTTACAGCGATCATGTTCTTTTCGACTCCAATTCTTTAATCCAGATGGCAGGCAGAGCCGGCAGGAAGGCAGAGCATCCTGATGGAGAAGTCTGGTTTATCGGCGGCAGAATTACTGATGCAATGAAAACCGCTCAAAAACGAATTACCTACTTAAACAGGCAGGCGGCAGAGCAGGGTTTATTAAAAGGGGTGGAGTCCCGATGAGTCTGAGAGTATGGCTTCGGGAATTATCTGAATTGCTCTACCCAACACCACCGCTTTGTCCGCTCTGCCGGACAAGGGTTCTGCCAGATGGACTGCCGATCTGCCGTGACTGTGTACAGAGAATAAATCCTGATTTTCAAAAATTAAACTTAAGTCGCTATGAGGGTTATGTCCTCTGCTATTATCATGATTATCTGCAGCAGCTTCTATATCAGGTCAAATATCAAAACCAGTATCAAATAGCGGTGGCCTTAGGAGAGGTTTTAGGATTGGCCGCCAAAGAAGAAGCTGGACTGGCAGTAATTGATTATTTTCTGCCCGTTCCACTGCATATTGATCGTCTTCACAAGAGAGGCTTTAATCAGGCCGAAGCCTTGGCTGAAGGAATCAACCGCGTTTGGCGGCGCCCTACTTATGAAGCCTTTCGCCATAAACCAACCGAACCCCAAAGTTTACTCTCGCCACCGCAGCGCTTTAAAAACTTGCAGAATGCGTTTTCACTTAGTGATCCCACTCTAGTCAAAGGTAAACATTTTCTCATTATTGACGATATCTTTACTACCGGAGCAACATTTTTTTCGCTAGCTGACTTAATAGCCCGCTGCCGTGGTATCCCTATCGGACTTTTTTTAGCCAAAAGCGGCTGAAAGGTAAAGGAGGAGTTGCTGTGCTTCGCAATTGTATAGAATGCAACCAAGTGTTTGTTCATGCGGTTAATAAACTGTGTCCGAGCTGCACAAAAAATCGCAGTGAGCAGTTCGATAAAGTAAAACAGTATCTGCGCCAGAATCCAAAAGCTACGATCCAAGAGGTTGTAAACGAAACCGAAGTAGCGTGGGAGCGAGTAAGGGAATTTATTGATGAAGGGCGCCTTAGAATTATACCTGTCGATGCGGTTGTCCACTGCCAGATCTGCGGCGTTGAGATTTCTTCAGGACGCATCTGCGGCAAGTGCGAGCAGGATCTATCCGATAAAACAGCGCCACCACTTGACAGTTTCGATAAGAGGGCGAAGATGCATCTTTTGGAGTACATGGAAAAACAGAAACGCAATAAATAGTCGATTAGACTAAAGAACCGAGACAATTTGACCGATAATTGGGATAAGGGGGGAGTACAGGATGTATATCTCAAATAAATCGGTGCAGCGCATCAGCAGAATCTATAATGAACAGACCAAAATTGAGAGAACCCGCGATAAGAAAGCGGAGTACGGTGATAAAGTGACCCTTTCCAGCGAGGGTAAACAGCTGCAGGCTATTTTACAGCAAGCCACAACAGCAGAAGTAAGCACCAGAGCTGAGGAACTGAAAAGCGCTGTTTCATCGGGAACATACCATGTTAAAGGCGAAGACATAGCCGCAAGCATTATTAAATATTACAGACAGAGGTTATAAAATGCAGGTTATCGATGCTTTTAGAGAGGTTATTGAGCGGGAAACTGTGCTAATAGATCGGTTGATTGAGAGTGGACTTAAAAAACAGTCCATAATCTCCGACACCGAACAGCTGACTGCTGTTGTTGAGCAAGAACGTGAACTGCTGACAAGTCTGGAGCAGGCTGAGGAGGAACGCTGTCAGTTATTTGATGTGATTGCGTCTGGTCAAAGTCTAGCTCAGTGGCTGGAAACAACCGATGAGCAGGATTTGGCAGACAGAATAAACCAGCTGAAAAGCAAATATCACCAGCTTCAGGAAATTAATGAGCTTAATCAGCTGCTGATCGCGGAATCCCTGGCCTTTATTCAATACAGCCTCAACTTGTTGGTGGATGAAACCCCCTTAACCTATGCGAAACCAGGCACGCGTACTGTGAAAAAATCCATTATTGATCGAAAGGTGTAGCATTATGCGAACAACATTCAGTGGGATAGAAATTGCACGCCGCGCCCTACAGGCACAGCAGATGTCATTAGACACTGTCGGCCAGAATATCGCCAATGCAAATACGAAGGGATATTCCCGTCAGGTAGCGGTTCACAATCCCAGCATGCCGTATCCCATACCTCAATTTACCCATAATCCTGCTAATGGTATGCTGGGAACTGGGGTGGAAGTGGCTCAGATTACTCGTATGCGTGATGACTTTGTGGAGATGCGGCTGCGGCAGGAGCAGCACAATGTTAACTATTGGCAGACGATCAGCGATGGTTTGGAGCAGGTAGAACTGATTTTTAACGAACCATCCGACAATGGTATTCATCATGCTTTAGAGCTGTACTGGGATTCACTTCAGGACTTAAGCTTAAGTCCGGAAAACGAAGCGGTGCGTTCCGTGGTGCTGCAGCGAGCCGAAGTTTTGGCGGAAGCTGTACAGCACGTCCGGTTCCAGCTTGGAAAACTGCGAGATAATATGAATAATCTCGTGCAGGTTAAGGTCAGCGAGATTAATTCTTATGCGCAGCGGATCGCAGATTTAAACCGCCAGATTGTAAAGGTGAACGCCGCTGGCTACCAGCCCAACGATCTGCTGGATCAGCGCGACCAACTGCTGCAGGAACTGTCGGAGCTTACTAATATCGAAGTTGTAACCGATACGTATGGTTCAGTTACAGTCAGCATCAGCGGGGCCACTTTAGTTCAGAGAACGGAAGTTTTTGAACTGAAAGTAGTTTCATCTAACGACCCAATAATACCTCAATATGATCGAGTTGAAGTAGTGTGGGAAGGAGCCAACTCCAAGGCTGAGTTTAATAAAGGCGAGTTGGCAGGAATCTTGAATTTCCGCGATGATTATATCCAGGATTATATTACAGAGCTTAATCAGTGGACAGCAGACTTTATGCATAATGTGAATTCAATCCACATGCAGGGCTATGATCTGGAAGGCGGGACCGGCAGGCCGTTTTTTGTAACGGTCGATGGTTCTTGGAATGTTACTGCTGAAGATGATCCCAGTCTTAGCATAAGAGTTGCCCTGCAAGATGCAAGAGAAATTGCTGCCAGCTCCCGGCAGGAAAATGGGGAGACCGTAGTCGGTAACGGTGAAATCGCTTTAGCCCTTGCCCAGCTCCGGAACAATCCGATGGTCGGCAGGGAAATCACCATTGCTCAGTCATTTAACGCCTTGATTGCAAAAATCGGCGTCGACGCTTTAGAAGGCACTTCGATGGTAAAAAATGGCGAAGCACTGGTGAATCACTTGGAGAATATGCGGGAATCAGTGTCCGGTGTAAATCTGGATGAAGAAATGGCGGATATGATTCGCTTTCAGCATGCCTATGCATCCGCCGCCAGGTTTATGACAACCATGGATCAGATCTTAGAGATAATTGTCAACCGCCTTGGCTTGTTCGGCAGGTAGAAGGAGGGTAAGCGGTGCGGGTTACTAATAATACATTGACAAACAACATGCTTCGGCATTTAAATGCCGGTTTAGGCAGGCTTGACCGCTATCAGCAGCAGTTGGCCAGCGGCAAGCGCGTTCTAAAACCATCTGATGATCCGGCTGCGGTGATTAATGTTTTGGAACTGCGAACTTCACTGACCGAAAACAATCAACTGTTGAAGAATGTTGATACTGCATCTTCATGGCTGCAGTCGATAGATACTGTGCTGGCATCAACAACCAGTGTGCTGCACAGGGCAAAAGAACTGTCTGTATATGCTGCCAATGATACACTCAGTGGAGATGATCGGGCAGCGATCCAGCGAGAATTGGAGCAACTTTTCGATAACCTGCTCCAGTTATCCAACTCAACGCACAGCGGCAAATATGTGTTTGCCGGTCAAAAAAGTACTACTGTTCCCTATCAGCGGGCCAGCACTGATCCGGCAGACCCTGGTTATTACCGAATTGCTTATCACGGCGGCAGCTCAATCCAGAATTCCAGTGAGCTGAAGGTAGAAATCGGAGCCAACTCAGTTATTGATATCAATATAATCAGGACCAGCATCAATACTGACGGCGAGGCAGAGGACCAGCTGTTTATGCCGATCTTCGGCGCGCTGTCAGAGCTAATTAATGATTTAGACCAGGGAATGACAGACAAACTGGGCGCCGAGCATTTAGAGGCATTGGAGGCTGCGCTGGATGGTGTTTTAGCCACTCGGGCTGAAGTCGGTGCTAAGCTGAACCGCATCGAATTGGCAGAAGAAAGGCTTAAGGATTTAGAAGTAAACTTTAACAAGCTCTTAAGTGGTACACAGGATATAGATGTTGCAGAGACGATTATGATGCTGAAGAGCGAGGAGAACGCTTATCGGATCGCCTTGTCTGTAGGAGCCAGGATTATTCAACCGACATTGGTAGATTTTCTCAGATAGGGGATGAAGCCAATGCACCTATCGATCAGTACGAAATATCCCCAGGTTCTGATCAGTTACTACTGGCCTCAGACTCAAATTAGACAGCAGGTTGGCAATTTCGAATTTAAATATGATGGACCGGTTATCGAGATTGATCAGCAGGATGCCCTGAATGAGTTGGGCATGGGTGATTTAAATCATCTGGTGCGCACTGCAGCATCTGCGGGCAATGAAGCTGTTCTAAGCGGTACAGCCCGGAGAGCCCAGGAGGGAGATCGCTTTGCGCGCGAAATGACACTGCAGAATACCGCAGCACAGCTGGCGAAAGAGCAGCTGTTTAGAGAAATTCCTGAAATCAACGTGGATTATGCGCCAAAGTCCAGACCAAGGATCAAGAGCTCCTATGAGCTTAACATGGAGTGGCAGCAGGGTGGGACGATGATTGATATTGCAGTTTATCCGCCAAAGGTCGATTGGATCGATGGCGGAGTTAAAGTCCGTTTTGAAAGAGGCAGTAAATTCGATGTTAAAGGGTGACCGAGGGTGAAAATTGAAACCACACGCTTTGGTACATTGGAAGTTGACCCTGAGCAGATAATCGATTTTCCCGAGGGAATTTTGGGTTTTGAAGATTATCATCAATTTGTGATTGTTGAGCAGCCGGAGAGCATGTTCTGTTTCCTGCAATCTGTTGAAGAACCTTGGCTTTGTTTTGTGATTATGATGCCGGAGCTTCTGCGCCATGACTATCAAGTGAAACTTGAGCCCCAGCATGTCAAGCAGCTGGGTTTTGAGGATTCTAAGGATGGGCAGGTTTTTGTAATTGTTACAGTCCCTGAAGACGTCTCGGAAATGACAGCTAATCTGCAAGCGCCGTTAGTGATTAATCGGAAGACAAAGCTGGCTAAACAGGTTGTTTTAATGGATGGTTTGTATAGCATTAGACATAATGTCCTGGCAGAACTGCAGCGCTCTTCATTTTTAGCAGCTAAACAGGCAGCTGAGTAGGACAAGTCTAAATAGAGCATTTCCGGGAAAGCTATAGTCCAGGGAGGGACACCAGATGCTTGTACTGACTAGGAAAATCAACGAGAGCATCATTATTGGCGATGATATAAAAATCATTGTAGTAGATGTGCGCGGTGATCAGGTTAAGCTGGGCATCGAAGCACCTAAAGATGTTAGTGTTCATCGCGAAGAGATTTATGCAGATATTCAGCAGGAAAACAAGCGGGCTGTACTATCGAAACATTTCAATGTAGATCAATTAAGCCAACTGCTGCACAATTCGCCGGGGAATTCTGTCAAAAACTCGAAATCTGATTAAGGACGGTGAGGCGTAAATGATTCGAACTGATTTCGCCATCAAAAGTAATCAGCAAATGCAGATGGTGAAACCTAACAATCAGAATCAGGATGTGGTTGAAAGACATCGTGTTGAGCAGCAGAGTGGGGTAAACCAACACGGGGTTCAGGGTGATAAAACCCAAATTGATCAGGAGCAGCTGTACGATGCAGTAGAGAATCTCAACAAGACCATGAGAATCTTTGACCGGGGGTTAGAGTTTTCAATCCATGAGGATACCAATCGAATTATGGTAAAAGTGATTGACCGCTCCGACCATGCTAAGGAAGAGGTGATCAGGGAGATTCCGCCCGAAAGAGTCTTGGATATGATCGCTGCAATTATGGACATGATTGGGCTGCTGGTTGACCATCGCGCTTAGGGGGGAGCCGCAGGAATGAATTCATATGCTTTACAGGCTTATAAAAATGTGAAAGTTAATACCGCATCAAACGGTGATTTGATCGTGATGCTTTTTGATGGAGCAATTCGTTTTGCCAATCAGGCAATCAACTGCATTGACGAATCTGATATTGCCGGTGCCCACAATAAATTAGTAAGGGCTCAGGATATTATGACAGAGTTAATATCCGCTTTAAACATGGATGTTGGCGAGATAGCGCAGAATTTATACCAGCTCTACACATTTATCAATCAACTTTTGATTCAAGCAAATGTCAACAAGGATCCGGTTTTGATCCAGCAGGCCATCAAGCTCTTAACTGAACTGCGGGACATGTGGCATGAGGTGGTGGAGCAAGCTTGAGTCCGGAGATCAAGGAAAAATTTACCGAGCTGATCGCCAACTACCAGCAATTGACGGAGCATTACCGCAGCATTGCCCAATTTGGCGATGAAGAAGCGCTCCTGATCGACCAGGGCGATATGGAATCGCTCCTTGATATTCTGAGAGAAAAAGAAGAAATAATGGTTGACGTCACACGGTGTCAGGAAGCGATCGGTAAAAGCCAGGATTTTATTATTCGTTTTTATCAGCTTGAATCATTTTCTCTGAGCCAGCTGATGGATCTTATCGAAAGAGACAGCCGCGATCTGGTGGTCAGATTAAAACATGAGATCAAACAGCTGATCAAGCAGCTGGAGATTCTTGAACAGCAGGAGAGGATCCACGAATCGATGCTGAGAAGTTACGCCGATCAGGTAAACAAGATCCAGGGTGAGCGCAAAAATAGCGCTGGGAAAAAAGCCTATGAAAAAATGATCAAGATTAAGGACGAGGATAGCGATATTGATATTAAGCGTTAATCCTTATGCAAATATCTTAAAATTACTAAAGATATTTCAAATTCCTTGACAAATGTTAGCAAAGTGTGTTAGTGTAGAGATAATCGGTAAGGTATACCGGTATCATTTTTTAGGAGGAATGTGTTTAATGCAAGGCAGAGTAAAATGGTTTAACGCTGAGAAGGGCTATGGATTCATCGAGAGAGAAGATGGTGGAGACGTTTTTGTACACTTCTCAGCAATCCAGGAAGACGGATTCAAAACATTAGAAGAAGGACAAGTCGTTGAATTTGACATTGTTGAAGGAGAAAGAGGACCGCAAGCTTCTAACGTTGTGAAATTGTAAACTGAAACAGCTGATAGGAACCAAGGCAACTTGGTTCTTTTATTTTCCGGTGAAATCTTCTCAGGAAGGATTTTTTTGGAGCAGCTGGAATTATAATAATAGCAAGTAAGATCAATAAAGAGGAGTGAACAAGATGGCTGCAATGAAAATCGTCGTCAAAAGTAAGAATCTCGAAATTACTCCCGCTTTACGTGCTTATGCCGAAAAGAAGATCACCAAGTTCGAAAAGTTTATTACCGCTGCCAATGGTGACTATGAATCGCTTGCTGAGATGATGATGCGGACGGAAAGAGAAGTTCATATTGCTGAGTTAACAATAGAGTTTAGAGGTTTGGTCCTTCGGGGTGAAGGCCGCACCGACGATATGTACAATTCGATTGATGAAGCCGTTGATAAAATCGAACGTCAGTGGAACAAGTTTAAAACCAGAATTCACAGAAAACTTCAAGGGCCAAAGATCAGTGAAATCGCTCCTCCTGTTGATGATGGATTGCGCTCTCCCGAAAACCTTGAGCGGGAGTTTAGGGTGGTAAAGATTAAGCGTTTTGACTATAAGCCGATGAGTGTGGAGGAAGCGATCATGCAGATGGAGCTTCTGGGACATGACTTCTTTGTTTTCACCAATGCTGACGATGATGAAATCAATGTAGTTTATAAACGCCGCGATGGCAACTACGGACTGATAGAACCTGAGTAGAAAGTAGGTTAGTACATGGACTCTTCTGTAACCTTAGTTATTTTCGAGGGTGGATCCGTATCCAGCGAACCAGAAGAAATGATGCGCCGGGTGCGAAAAGCAATAGTAATTGATCAGATTTGCAAGGCTCAAGCGGCTGGCTTTGAGCGGATAGTAATCATGACCTCCTATCAAGATTTAGCAGAAGCAGCGTCAGGATATCCAGTAGAAATTGAGTTTCACCCACAGGTGACAGAGGAGTTTCACTTTGGGAAAGAACTGCTCAGAGTTGTAAAACAGAGAAAGTTGAACAAGGTTTTATACATGGGGGGAGCGGCAGCTCCCCTTATTTCTGCTTATGAACTCAGGAATATCCGCAGACTGCTGGAACAGCACGATCGAGTCGTAACTGCTAACAACTATTACTCAGCTGACCTGGTCGGATTATCTCCTGGGTCAGCGCTCGCAGAAGTTGATCTGCCTGCAATTGATAATACGCTGCCGCAGCTTCTGGTGCAGCAGGCGGATCTCAGATTTATTCCCCTGCAGCGTTCTCTCGGTCTGCAGTTTGATATTGATACACCAAGTGATCTGATGATTTTAGCATGCCACCCCCATGTGGGTGAACACACCAAGCGGGCTGTGGCGGAAATGGATATCGATCTGACTCGATGTGATAAAATAAAACAAGTGATGGGAGATTTTCACGGTGAACTGCTGGTTTACGGCCGGGTTAATTCCTCCTTGTTTAAACTTCTCGATGAGCTGACCCGCTGCCGCATCCGGCTCTACTCGGAGGAACGAGGTATGAAAGCGCTGGGAAGGGATGTGCGAGGAGAGGCACAGTCTCTATTTGGAGAAATGATGGTTTCCTATGGTTATGAGCAGTTTTTTAGATTCCTCGGCCAAATCAGCCATGGAGCTGTGCTTGATTCCAGAATCATGTTTGCCCATTGGAACTGGGACTTATCGCAGAGTGATCGGTTTTATTCTGATTTAGGCATGGTTGACCAGATATCCCACCCCGGACTGAGGGAGTTCACGGCGGCGGCCTGCAGTGCGCCGATACCGATAATGCTTGGCGGCCACTCTTTAGTGACAGGAGGACTATGGGCGCTGCTTGATGCTAGTTACATCGCCGGGCACAATGCAGCATCGGTATAAATTAAGAAAGGATGACTATCGGATGCTCGGATTGTTTAAGAAGATTTTTGACAGCAGTAAAAGAGAGATAACACGGTTAATGACAGTAGTTGAGCGGATTAACAGTTTAGAACCTGAAATGGAAACCCTTTCTGATGCTGAACTGAGAGCAAAGACAGATGAGTTCAAGCAGCGATTGAATGCTGGCGAAAGCTTAGATGAGCTTCTTCCCGAAGCTTTTGCTGTGGTGCGGGAGGCAGGTAAACGCACTATTGGTCAGCGCCATTATGATGTGCAGCTGATGGGCGGAATTGTGCTCCATCAGGGACGGATTGCGGAAATGAAAACCGGCGAAGGTAAAACTCTCGCGGCTACACTGCCAGTGTATTTAAATGCCCTGACTGGAAAAGGAGTGCATGTCGTTACAGTAAACGATTACTTAGCCAAGCGCGATGCGGAGTGGATGGGGCAGATTTACCGCTTTCTCGGCATGTCAGTTGGCGTAATTGTGCATGAGAAGGAGTTTGACGAGCGGTCAGAAGCATACCGATGCGATATTACCTACGGAACCAACAATGAGTTTGGTTTTGACTACCTTCGGGATAATATGGCTCAAGCTCCGGAGCAATTGGTTCAGCGCGGGCTGAATTATGCTATTGTTGACGAGGTAGACTCGATTTTAATCGATGAAGCGCGTACCCCTCTGATTATTTCCGGCATAGGTGAAGAATCGGCAGGACACTATGTGCAGTTTGCGCAAATTGTGCCGCGGCTGCAGAATGAAGTTGACTACACAGTGGATGAAAAACTGCGCACAGCGGCTATGACAGAAGCAGGCGTTGCCAAAGTAGAAAAAATGCTTGGCATCGATAACCTATTCGATGATCGCCACTTTGCCTTAAATCACTATTTAATTCAAGCCCTCAAAGCCTATACACTGTTTAAGCGGGATCGGGATTATGTTGTTAAGGACGGAGAGGTAATAATTGTTGACGAATTCACCGGCCGCTTAATGCCGGGGCGCCGCTATTCAGACGGCCTGCACCAAGCGATTGAGGCAAAGGAGAATGTTCGGGTTGCCCAGGAGAGCAAAACCCTGGCTTCGATTACATTTCAGAACTATTTTCGGATGTATGATAAGCTGGCGGGCATGACCGGTACAGCGGAAACTGAGGAAGAAGAGTTCCGGCGGATTTACGGCATGGATGTAGTGGTTATTCCCACCAATAAACCAATGATTAGGATCGATCATCCTGATCTGGTCTATAAAACGACCGCAGCTAAGTTTGCTGCCGTGGTTAGGGAGATTGAAGAGAAGCATAAGAAAGGCCAGCCGGTGCTGGTGGGAACAATTTCCATCGAGCGGTCGGAAGAACTGAGCAGAATGCTGAAAAAAATCGGCATCCCTCATCAAGTCTTAAACGCTAAGTATCATGAGCTGGAGGCGGAGATTATTAAAAACGCCGGTCAGCCAGGAGCAGTAACAATTGCTACTAACATGGCTGGACGCGGTACAGATATTGTTTTAGGTGAAGGTGTGGCAAAACTGGGCGGACTGCATGTGATCGGTACCGAACGCCATGAGTCGCGGCGGATTGACAATCAGCTCCGCGGCCGCTCGGGACGTCAGGGTGACCCGGGTTCTTCCCGCTTCTATGTGTCTATGGAAGATGATCTGATGCGGCTTTTTGGCAGTGAAATGATCAGCGGCTTAATGGAGCGCCTCGGTTGGGAAGATGATCAGCCAATTGAGCATTCCCAGATCAGCAGAGCCATTGAAAATGCCCAGAAAAAAGTGGAAAACCGCAATTTTGAAGCCCGCAAGCAGGTTCTGGAATACGACAATGTTCTCAACCAGCAGCGCGAACTTATCTATGAGCAGCGCCGCACAGTTCTGCTGGGTACTAATATTCAAGAGTATATTGAAACCGTATTTACTAATGCGTTTAAGCACATAACTGAGGAATATGCAGACGAAAAACTTGCAGTAGAAGAATGGAACTTGGATGGATTAATCGCCCGCTATCAGGATATTACGACCAAGCCACTGCCGCTGACCAAAGAGGATCTGGCGGGGATGAAGGCTGAGGAAATAGCTGCTGAGCTTGGGAGATTAGCACTGGCGGCTTATCAAGAGCGGGAGCAAGAATTCGGCGCTGAGACTATGCGCAGAATTGAATATTTAGTATTGCTGCAGATTATCGATCGCAAGTGGATGGAGCACTTAAGCGACATGGAGAGTCTCAAGGAAGGTATTGGCTTAAGGGCTTATGGACAGCGCGATCCACTGATGGAGTATAGATTTGAAGCATATGAGATGTTCAACAGAATGGTGCAGAGCATCCAAGAAGACTGCGTGCGAATGCTGTTTAGAGTTCGTCTGGTAGATCGGCAGGATGCAGAGGAAGAAGCTGAACAGCGGATGCGGCAGATGCGGCAGATGCGGACCAACCGCGACAGTGAGGATAGTCGTCCGCGCACACCCCGGACTGTTCAGAAAATTGGCCGAAATGATCCATGTCCGTGCGGCAGTGGTAAAAAATATAAAAAATGCTGTGGAAAGTAGAAGGAGTGAATATAAATGCTGTTAGATCGCAGGGAATATGAAGTTCGGTTAGAACAGTTAGAAACAAAAATCAATGAGCTGAGGGAGTATCTTTGACGTAGATCAGAAGCGCGATCAGATTGAGGAATTAAATCAGATTATGGCGCAGCCTGGATTTTGGGATCAGGCTGATGCTGCTCAAAAACAGGTGCAGACGCTGAAGCAGTTGAAACAGGCAGTGGAGGCTTGGGAGCAGGTCGATCAACAGCTTCAAGACCTGCAGGTTATCTTGGAACTGACTGAAGACGAGCCGGACTCCGGATTGGAACAGGAACTGATGAATGGGGTCAGCGCACTGGATGAAGCGGTAAGTCAGCTGGAGCTGCATGCTATGCTGGATGGAGAGTATGATGGACACAATGCGATTCTTACCATCCATCCTGGCGCAGGTGGTACCGAAAGCCAGGATTGGGCAGAAATGCTGCTCAGGATGTACACCCGCTGGGCGGAATCCCGCGGATATGCGGTTGAGATATTAGATCTGCTTGCTGGAGATGAAGCCGGCATTAAGAGCGCTACACTCTTGATTTCCGGACCTTATGCCTATGGATATCTGCAGGCTGAAAAAGGTGTGCACCGACTGGTGCGGATCTCGCCTTTTGATGCTTCCGGCAGGCGCCACACCTCATTTGCATCGGTAGAAGTGATGCCGGAAATTGATGATGATATTGAGCTGGAAATTGATCCAGCGGATCTGCGGGTCGATACTTACCGGGCCAGCGGGGCCGGAGGACAGCATGTTAATAAAACCGACTCAGCGATCAGAATTACCCATATTCCCACCGGTATCGTGGTACAGTGCCAGACCGAACGCTCACAGCACCAAAACAGGGAGTCAGCTATGAAAATCCTAAGAGCGCGGCTGATGGAGCGCCAACTGGCAGAACAGCAGCAGAAGCTGGCTGAACTCAAAGGCGAGCAGCAGGAGATCGCTTGGGGCAATCAAATTCGCTCCTATGTATTCTGCCCATATACGATGGTTAAGGATCACCGCACCAACGCAGAAATGGGCGATGTAGACGCGGTAATGGATGGAGAGATTGACCGCTTTATCGAGGCTTATCTGAAAGCAAAATAATTATGCTGCCAAGGGGATAGAATTGTGCGACCAAGGGTGATTATTTGGGTGCTGATTCTGACTGCAGTACTTTTGCTGCCGCGGATTGTGCTGCCCGGTTTGTTTGAAAAGACTGTTGTTGAGTATTTGGAAGCAGAGTTGGGCGGCGAGTCTCAAATAAAGATTCAAACTAGATTCGGATGGGAACTTCTCTTTGGCAGATTTGCGTCTATCAGCATCTACGGTAGAAACTGGAATCTAAATGGCCTGCCGATAGCAGCCTTTGAGCTTTCGAGCAGAGATGCGGCCATTGATGTCCAGCGGTTGCTGCAGAATGGAGATTTTGCTTATTTGGGAGCAGAAGAGCTCCACGCGGAGCTGATTTTATCTGAAGCCGGTTTGAACCAGTATTTTTGGGAGCGACTGGATCGCAACCAGCTGTTTACAATCGATCTGCGGGAAAACCAGGCTGCCCTAAATGGTACGGTGGAGTTATGGCAGATCAGCTGGAGTGTGAGTCTGCTGACCGAACTGCAGATTATTGATCCAGCCCAGATAGTGATTATGCCGGTTGATTTTCTGATTGAAGATACAAGGGTTCCCTCGCTGCTGCTAGAACTAGTTAGTGAGGCGTATACGCTGCAGATCGATCTCGGTGATCTGCCGATTCCGATCCAGCTGGATGAAATCAGGATCAAAGAAGATCGGATTGAACTTTATGGAAGCGGGGCTTGATTATGAAGCGTACATTGATTTTGCTGATCGCAGTAGCTTTGGCCGGTGCTGTCGCAGTCGGTTATCAAAGGCTTCATCTGGAACGGGAGAATAATACGGTAGAATTAGTCGCTGGTTTCAGCGACTTCAGTCAGTTTATTTCACCTGAGTTTCCGGCGGCTGCCCTGCTGTCAGAATTAAGAAGTCTGGGAATAGAAAGCATTGCTTTAACAGAATGGACTTTGGGTGAAAAGATCGCCTTGGGATATGATCATGCTGCATCTGCAAGCGCATCAGGTGGCGATCTGGTTCAGCTATTGGCTGAGCCGATGGGATTTAATCCTGATGAAATCGCTGCAGTTTCTGCCGCAGGCATGAGGATAATCCCGCGGCTTGAGAAGAACCAGGTTTTGGATATTTCCACAGCAGATAAATTAGCGGACTTAACGCCCCATATAGTGATCTTTAATGTCGGTTCGGCACCTAACCTACCACCTGACTATGATGGAAATGTAGGTTTGGTGGAGTTTACCAGTGTGTCGGGGATTGAACAGGCTGTAGATGCAGATCGGCTGATTCGCGTTCATGGTATCAGCGCTAAGGAGCTTGAAAATCTGGAGTTTGATCGGATTCTGACCCGATTTGTCCGAGCGGTGCGGGAACGCAATGTCCGTGTTCTGTATCTGCGTCCGTTAACCGGAGTAGATGGCTGGGAGCAAACAGTTACCTTGATCAGAAGCTTGACTGCGGATCTGCATGCTAAGGGATACAAGATTGGTAAAGCTGTTCCATTCAGTTCCTGGCAGACACCCCATCTGCACTTGTGGATCGTCGGGTTAGGCATTATAGCCGGGGCATTGCTGCTTCTACAGCACTGGATGACATTAGAGCCAGAGTGGATAGTTGTCCTGCTTTTGATCAGCGGTATCGGTTCCTGGTTCATTCTGAGCAGAGCTCCCGTGCTAGGTCAGCAGCTGCTGGCGCTGACAGCAGCAGTGGTTTTTCCAACCTTAGCAGTGGTGCGGAATCATGATGATGGCTCAACAATCCAGCTTTATCTACGAACAACAGCGTGGTCTTTTATTGGCTTGATTTTGATCATCGGTATTCTCAGCGGCACATCCTTCTTGGTTAAGCTGACCGAGTTTCGTGGAGTGAAGCTGATGCATTTGGCCCCTGTGTTTTTAGTTTTTGTCACCGGATATTTAAGGGATAGACTGCCGTTTCGATCTTGGCGGGAATTTAGACAGGTGGTATCGGAGTTGTATCAGACATCGGTGCCGGTAAAATATCTGCTGATGCTGGCGGTTGTTGGTGCGGTTGGAGCAGTATATATTCTGCGGACTGCCAACTTTAAACTGCCAATACCTCAGTTTGAAATCGGTCTGCGGGAAGCCTTGGAGCAGTTTTTTACCGTTAGACCCCGCTTTAAGGAGATATTTATCGGGCACCCAGCGCTGGTTCTGCTGCTGGCATCTAAGAACCGCAATCCAATTTTAATGGGTTTAGCAGTAATTGGGCAGTTATCCCTGGTCAATACATTTACCCACATCCACACACCGATTATTATCAGCGCTATCCGCACAGTTAACGGTCTTGTTATCGGATATGCAGTAGGATGGGTGCTGTGGCTGGTCTATCAGAAAGGAACAAAGGTGAGCAGCGGATGATTCTTATTTCCGGGTATTACGGCTGCGGCAACAGCGGTGATGAAGCTGTTTTAGCGGCTTTGTGCTCTGATTTAGTCTCATTGGGTGTTGATCCCAGCGAAATTACAGTGCTTTCCGGCAATCCGGAAGAAACGGCGGCTCTGCACAAGGTCAGCGCGGTGCCCCGCTCTAATTTTCCCGCAATTGTCAGAGCTGTACGCCGCAGCAGGCTGCTGATCAGCGGTGGGGGTTCGCTGCTGCAGGACAGCACCAGCTGGCGCACAGTTCCCTATTATCTGCTCATTATTCAACTCGCACTAAGCTTTGGATGCAAAGTTGTCATCTATGGCCAGGGAATAGGCCCGGTCAGCAGCCGAGTGTATCAGCGCTGGATCAAATCAGTGTTCAGCCGTGTGCACGGGATTTCTGTTCGGGATGCGGGAAGTGCGCAGCTTCTGCAGGACTGGGGGTTGGATGAGAGCCTAATTATTACCGCAGCCGATCCGGTTTTTAACCTGCAGCTGGACCACCGCGCAACTGCACCAGGATTAACTATTAACCTGCGGCCTTATCCTACTTTGCAGGCAGATTTTTACCGGTGGGTGGATTTAATTAACAGCTGGAAAAGCGGGCTCAACCTCGATGTCCGATTTGCTGCCTTAGGTCCGGGTGATGCGGAAATTGGTCGGAAACTGCAGCAGGAGATACCTGAACTTGAATTTATAATTGCTGAGGACTGGAACAGCGCATTTCGTTTAATGTCTGCTGCTGAGATCTGTGTTTCGATGCGGCTTCATGGCTTGATTTTTGCGGCACTGGGGGGCAGCGCTCCTCTGGGACTCTGTTATGATCCGAAAGTTGCAGCTGTGAGCTCTCAATTAGGCATTAAAGTATCTTCACCACAGCCGGATCAAGATCTGACAGCCGAACTAGTTCAGGTGCGCGCTGACCGTGATGATTATCTCCGGCGGTTAGCTGAACGTGTGGAGCTGATGCGGACTTTAAGCAAAAAAAACCGCGATGTACTCGCTGCAGCTGTAAGGAATAAATAATGGGGGACGAGTATGAAAAGCAGCATCTTGGGAGTAAAAATTGATCAAGTTACCATGGATGAGGCGGTTGCCGAGATTGCCGCAATGATTAAGCAGCCTAAACCGCATTTAGTAGTCACTGCTAACTCAGAGATGATCGTAGCTGCTAACAGGGATCCACTGCTTTACGAGATTATCGAGAGGGCAGATCTGGTTGTTCCTGACGGAATCGGCGTGATCTGGGCAGGCAGAATTCTCAAACAGCCGCTACCGGAACGGGTACCCGGCGTTGAATTAATGCAGGCCATGCTGGCAGAAAGCTCCACCCGCGGATGGCGGGTCTTTCTGCTGGGAGCAGCACCGGGGGTAGCAGAGCAGGCTGCCAATAGAATAGCTGAGGAATATAATGGTATCAACATTGTCGGCACTCATCATGGGTATTTTAAGCAGGAGGATCTGAACGGAGTGCTAGAAAAGATAAAAGCTTCCCGGCCGGACATACTCTTCGTAGCGCTGGGAGTGCCTAAACAGGAAAAGTTTGCGGCAGCTCACCTTGCCTCACTAGGGGTACCGGTAGCAATGGGAGTGGGGGGCAGCTTTGATATTCTAGCCGGAACCGTTCGCCGCGCGCCGCGGTGGATGCGGAGGTTTGGTTTGGAATGGCTGTATCGCATCCTCCAGCAGCCATCGCGTGTAGGACGGGCGGCAGCGTTACCTCAGTTTGCTTTATGGGTGCTGTTTGAAAGGTTATTTTCAGGAGGTAAGCCTGCGAATGGGTAAATTCGTTCAAAAACTGCGGGAATATTTTGGCGTACTCTTTGGTGTGGTCATTACCGCGTTTGGGCTGAGCTGGTTTTTAATCCCGAGCCGGATTGCTGCAGGCGGCGTCAGCGGGTTGTCCACTGTAGCGTATCATTTGTTTAATTTCCCGGTAGGTCTGACCATGCTGGCTTTAAACATCCCTTTATTCATTGCCGGAATCAGGATTCTGGGAACGGTTTATGGTGCTAAGACCTTTGTCGGCACAGTCACACTCTCGCTCTTAGTTGACTTGTTTCAGCGGTGGGCGGTGCCCCTGACCTCGGATCCTCTTTTATCGGCGGTGTATGGAGGTGTGATTACCGGTGTGGGACTGGGGATCACTTTCCGCTTTGGAGGCAGCACCGGTGGAACTGATATGGCAGCCCAGTTGATTGCTAGATTTTTCCCTACATCAGTTGGGCGAGCACTTTTATTTGTGGACGGATTTGTGATTGCCCTGGCCGCTTTTGTCTTTGGACCGGAACTGGCTTTATACGCGCTGTTAGCCGTATTTGTCACCACGAAAGCAATCGATGTAGTTCAGGAAGGACAGAGTTATGCTAAGGCAGCATTGATCATCACCGATCATACAGAAGAAGTTGGCCAGATGATTCTCACTAAGCTCGAACGGGGAGCAACTGCGCTGTTTGGCAAAGGAATGTATACTGGAGCTGAACGCGAAGTTTTGTATGTGATTGTTTCTCGCTCCGAGATCCAGAGTCTGCGGGAGCTTGTCAAGGAAATTGATCCCAATGCGTTTGTAGTTATCAGCGATGTTCATGAGGTACTTGGGGAAGGCTTCAAAAGAATGTAAGGAATACGAGTTATTGCCAGCCCTGAAACCTTGTTTATTGCCCTAGATTGGTCTATAATGGGAATGTCCGATACCATAACTAACATAAGTTAGTGGAGGGAGTTTAATTATGACTTATAATAAGGGCATTCCACTGCTGGCAGTGTTTGTATTGCTGTGTGTCCTAACTGCCGGCTTAATTTTTTCTGTGCGCGAACTCCATGCTGCGGTGATTGAAAGCAGCATTATGCGGGTATTTCCTGAACACGGTGCAGATCTTGACAGAATCGCATCTGCAGTTAGAGCAGTAGATGGTGTTGCTGCGGTGACAGTTTTCGATGCCGAGCAGGCAGCGGCTGAGTTTGAAGCGGCCCTAGGTCATCCCTGGCCGGAAGCGGAACCAATGCCGCATTATCTTGATGTCAGCATTGAGCCACAATCCGGAGCGTCAGCTGCTGAAGCGGTTCAGGAACTTGCCGGTGTGGAATATGTTGCGTACCATGGCGAAACCGCTGCTCAGCTTGCTGGTTTTAGCGCAGCATTACAGCGAATTTATGGCTTAATGGTGCTGGTTTTCAGTGTTGCTGCTGCCATAGCAGGTATTCATGGTGTTAGATTGTTTAGGAGGCGTGGGAATCAATGCGCCGCCTAATTGTTTTATTATTAGTAGTATTTACTGCATTTACCGGGATGGCTGCGGCTGCAGATGGGGATAATCCTACGGTTATTCGGGAGTCTTACGTTGAATCAAAGGCTCAGATTGAGAAGATGCAGGCAGAGCTGGCTGAGCTGGAGACCAAGGTGGAGCAAACAGCTCGCGAACTTGATCAGCAGCAAAAACAGTATGATGCTTTCAAGACAGAGCAGGCGGAGATTCTGGAAGCGATTAATCAAGCGGCTGCGGAGCGTGCCGATCTTGAAGAAAAGCTTGCTGCCAGAGGTAAATCCGCAGAGATTCACAGCCGGCGGTCTCAAGAACAACTTGCCAAGTTGAGCAGAAGTGCTGATTCAGCTTTAAGAAAAGGCCAGCCGGTTAATCCAAATGCTGGATTGTTCTTGGATTACCTGCTTTATAAAAGCGCTGAAGAGTACCGAGCAGCTGCAGATACCCACAAAACGGAGCAGCGAAAGAACCAGCAGGGTCAGAAGCAGCTGACCGCTCTGATGGCGGAGCAAGCAGAGCTGCAGGCCAGATTGAGTAGGTTAGAAGCTGAACTGAAAAGTGCCGGCAGCGAGCTATCGGATAAAAAGAAGGATAATGCCGCTATCCGGCAGCAAATCTCGGAATTAACGCGAAAGATATATCGAGAAGAAAGTCGCGCCTGGCAGTTGGAGAAACAGGTGCGGGACAGCGTTGGCTTTTCGGAGTTTGTGTGGCCGCTGGATGAAAAGGGAGTTGTGTCCTCTGATTATGGCATGCGCTTTCATCCCATCTATGAGGAAGAGCGTTTCCATACCGGGATCGACTTGGCGGTCAATGCTGGAGTCCCGATTCGGGCTGCAGCTGATGGCACGGTAGTTCTCAGCGAAGATGCCAATGGCTATGGATTGACAGTGGTTATTGATCATGGGGAGGGCTTGTCTACACTTTATGCCCATGCCTCTAAGCTGCTGGTTAAACCGGGAGATATAGTCCGCGCCGGAGATGCTGTTGCTTTAGTCGGTTCTACCGGATTCAGCACCGGTCCTCATCTACATTTTGAGGTCCGCCAGCATCAAGAACATGTTGATCCATGGATTTGGTTGAGTTAACTTTTTGACTTTGCAGGAATTCGACGGTTTCATTGAGAAATCATATGAAGATGTGAACTGTAATATTGAGACAGAGGACCAGAATAGAAATAGTAGAAAAAGGCGGTGATCCGGTGAAGCGCAGAGTATTAGTCTTATCAACAGCCGTACTCTTGTTATTAGCAGCATTTTTGTATGGTTCAGTCTTCCCAAGTATTGGTGTGGGGACCGAGTCCGCAGTAGTAACCGATGATGCCGGCAGTTTGCTGGAAATCGTAACACTGGTCAGGTCACGGTTTTATAAACCGGTAGAGGTATCCGACCTGCTCAGCGCTTATGCGGAAACGGGCAGTATCAGAGGAATGCTGGCTAAAGCGCTCGAAGACCCGTATACGCGTTATATGGATCAGCACGCCTATGAGAGTTTGATGAGTGATACATCCGGTGTGTTTGGCGGTATTGGAATTGTGATCGGAATTCGCGATGAGCAGTTAACAATCATTTCTCCCATCAAAGGCACTCCCGGTGAACAGGCAGGCTTGCGCGGCAATGATCGGATCATAAAGATTGAAGATCGCGACACTAACTATATGACTACTGATGAAGCGGCAAGCTTAATGCGGGGAGAGCCGGGCACAGAAGTGACTATTACTATTCAAAGGGATGAAGAAATTCTCGATGTTTCTATTGTCCGGGACCTTATTTCTGTTAACTCGATCGAGCGGACGGAGATGCTTGAACCGGGGATTGGATATATTCAGTTAACCAATTTTTCAGACCGAACTTATTCCGAGTTGAGAACAGCGCTGGACCAGCTGGAAGCGGAAGGTATGGCCGGACTGATTTTAGATCTGCGGTTTAATCCTGGAGGAACTCTGAGCGCAGCACTGCAGGTAGCTGATGAGTTTATTCATACCGGTCCCATTGTGCATTTGGAAGATCGGGACGGAAACCGTCACAGTTTTACAGCCTCTGCCGAGAATACCAGGAATCCGATTCCGATGGTAGTGCTGATCAATGGTTCCAGTGCCAGCGCATCAGAGATTGTTGCCGGAGCGCTTAGGGATCATGATTTGGCGGTGCTGGTGGGAACCACCACCTTTGGCAAAGGTTTAGTGCAGTCAATTGTACCGCTTCGCGGTGGTGGTGCGATCAGTTTAACTGAACAGGTGTATCTGACCGCTGGAGGACATGACATCAATGAAGTAGGCATTGAACCTGATTATGTGATTGAAATCAGCGAGGAAGAGGAGGTTGCAATTTACTTTGATGAAGCAGAAGTAGATGTGCAGCTTGACAAAGCGCTGGAAATCATTCGCAGTCAAATCAATGGAGAATAATTAGTCCCCGGATTTCTCCGGGGCTTTTTATAGATGGAGGTTAGACTAGTGGGCAATTTACCTGAAATAATTGCATTGATTTTCCGGGTACTGCCTTATATCCTGTTTGATCCGATTTATCTGATGATCTTAGCAGTTCTGGGCGTTATTATCTACAGCCAATACCGCCGAGTGTACATTCTGCAGCGGCGGATGTTTGGATTGAATAGGGGCAGCCCTTTGAAAGAGTCGCTGATCAGTTTAGGCTATGGTCTGCTGGGCGGAATCGTTGCCAGCATCATCTTTGTATCGCTGGGTATCAGTTTGTCTACGACAGGAATAGCGTTTGTGTGGCTGACAGCGCTGGCGCTGATGATTTTTAATCCGCGTTTTCTCTGCTTTGCCTATGCAGGCGGATTGGTCAGCCTTTTCTACCTGATCTTCGGATTTCCAAAGGTTAGTGTAACTTCGATCATGGGATTAGTGGCAGTACTGCACTTGGTGGAAGCGCTGCTGATATTCCTGAACGGACCCCGCAACCCCATGCCCCTGTACGTTCAAAACAGCGAGGGTAAAGTTGTTGGCGGATTCAGTCTGCAGCGTTTTTGGCCGCTGCCATTTATTACGGTGTTGGCGGCGGTAGAATTAAGCAGTGCTTTAGAAACAGGCATTATGATGCCGGATTGGTGGCCGCTTTTAAAACCAGAACTTTTGGTTCCGGCAGGATTTACTCTGGTATTTAGACTGTCGCCGATCTTTGCCGGGCTTGGCTACAGCGATATCGCAATTTCGAGTCTGCCGGAAGAAAAAACCGCTTATTCGGCCAGAAATCTATTTTTATACAGTATTGTGCTGTTGGGGCTGACGCTGGTGGCAGATAAATACAGGTATTTAGAGTTTATTCCAGTGCTGTTTGCCCCTTTAGGCCATGAATGGGTGATCAGGTTTGGGCAGGAGCGGGAGAAACGCCGCAGCTCTGTCTTTACCTATACGAACGGCGTAATGGTTTTGGATGTGTATCCAAATTCTCCGGCTGCTAAAATGGGGTTAGCAACGGGTGATGTAATTCTTCAGGTTAATGATGTTCGAATAGAAAGTCCGCAGCATTTAATCGCAGAAATCGGTCCCTGGGTTATTGACCCGAAGCTGACAGTGCAGAATGTGATTGACAAGAGTCCACCGCGGGTAATCAACTTTAAAGGAAAGATTCCACCGCTTGGGTTTATTCCTGCCCCGCAGCCAAATCAACCTGTTTACATGGTAATGCGTGAACCGTGGTTTAACCGGATGCTGAAACATCTGCGGCAGAAGTTTAAGGGGTGAGAAAGATGGAGCAGAATATACAGGGCAAACAGATTGGGCGTTCCTTCAGCACTTCGATCTTGATAGTTGTCAGTATTTGTCTGATCAGCACTGCGGCTGTGTGGGTGGCCATGAGTAAATCGGCTGCGGAAACGCCGGTTGGGTCCGGAGATGCGAACAGCATTGTTCTCGAGGAGCCGGAAACTCTCGATCCATTTCTAGAAATGGAGGACAAGCTGGCCAGTGCCGCGGCTGTGTTTGAACTGCACGGTTATTTAGTGCTGGATTCCAGCTTGGATTCGGATGCAAGGCGGGCTGAGTATCTTATTGTTCCAACTGCGAGCGAAAATGCTCTCTATGACTTGATCATCAGTTTGGAAACAAAGCTGTGGGCAGAGCATGGTTGGGCCTTTCAGACGGAATATGATGAAGAAGAAATGACAGCCAAGGTGTACTTGTCAGATGGAGGACATGGGTTTGAACTGAAGATCAACCAGATGAATCCCCGCATCCAACTAGCAGATAACAAGCCAAAACTGGCCATAGTGATTGATGATTGGGGTTATTCCTCGGTTTATGCAGAGGCTTTTTTACAGTATCCTTTTCCTCTTACTACAGCAATTATTCCTTATCTGCCTCAGTCTGTGCGGCTGGCGGAACGGGCAGCTGCCCATGGTCATGAGGTAATTCTGCATCAGCCGATGGAAGCGCTAAACAGCCACCTGGATTTAGGTGAAGGCGGCATCTTAACTTCAATGGCAGCTGAAGAAATCCAGCAGCGCATGCGGGATAATATTGCTCATCTGCCGATGATTGCCGGCGTGAATAATCATATGGGTTCAAAAGTTACGGCTGACGCCGAAACAATGGGGATTGTTTTGGAGGTTATCAAAGACCATGGACTTTATTTTCTGGACAGCTCTACGACTCCCTTATCGGTGGCTGATCAGGCAGCTGTCGCGGTGGGTCTTCCTTATGCGGTGAATAATCTGTTTATCGATAATGTCAACGAAGTTGAAGCAGTTAAACAGCAGCTTCGGCAGATAATGAAGAGGGCTGTTCGGGATGGTTCGGCAATTGCGATTGGACACGTTCGCTCCGCTACTGCTGTAGCAGTTTGGGAAATGATTCCGGAGTTTGCTGCTGCAGGCATTGATTTGGTGCCCGTATCTCAGCTGTTGATTAATCCAGAGAAGGGGCAAGCCGCTGAAACTGAGATGACTGCCGGTGAGGCAGTCACTCAACCGGCTGATTATCCCGGTACCTAGCAATCGATTCTTCAATGATTCTAATGGCGGTTTCGCGGCAGTGCCAGTTGCCGATCTTGGTTTTCTTTTTCTCTAATTCTTTGTATACCTGGAAAAAATGGGTTACTTCATGGAGCAGGTGCTCGGGAACATCATTAAGATCCTCGACCCAATTCCACTGTGGATCCTGAACAGGTACACAAAGAATTTTTTTATCCGGACCTTTTTCGTCCCACATATCAAACACGCCAACCGGCTTGGAGCGGATCATGCACCCTGGAAAAGTTGCTTCTCCTACTAAAACTAGAGCATCTAAGGGATCGCCATCTTCTGCCAGGGTGTTGGGAATAAAACCATAGTCGGCAGGATAATGTACAGCTGAGAATAACATCCGATCTAGGTAGAATAGGCCGTCATCCGGATTATATTCATACTTATTTCGGCTTCCTTTCGGTATTTCTACCATAACTAAGATTTCACGCAATGGAATCGTCCTCTCATATTTGGTATAATAATAATCATTACGAGCTTAAAATAGGCGTAATGCGATGGAGTATCTGGATGAAGTTATTATAAACGATTTTCACTGCGGTATGCAAACCGCATAATGAGGTGAACGCAGACAATGAAAGCAAAACCGTTCAAGGTAGTTTCTCCGTTTGATCCAGCAGGGGATCAGCCTAAAGCCATAGCGCAGCTGAGTGATGGAATTGACCGCGGTCTCAGGGCTCAGACTCTGTTAGGAGTTACCGGTTCGGGGAAAACCTTTACAATGGCAAAAGTAATTGAGAAGGTACAGAAACCGACTCTAATCATTGCTCATAATAAAACTTTAGCTGCGCAGCTGTGCAATGAGTTTCGGGAGTTTTTTCCCCATAATGCTGTGCACTATTTTGTCAGCTATTACGATTATTATCAGCCAGAGGCGTATGTGCCCCAGAGTGATACCTATATTGAAAAGGATGCATCTATTAATGAGGAGATAGACCGCCTTCGCCACGCAGCCACCAGTGCTTTGTTTGAGCGGCGGGATGTCATAATTGTCGCCAGCGTATCCTGCATCTATGGCTTGGGTTCTCCGGAGGATTACACCGGATTAACCCTATCCTTGAAAAGCGGTGAGTTCCGCGATCGGGATCATATTCTCAGACGCCTGGTAGGAATTCAGTACGAGCGGAATGATATTGGATTCCAGCGGGGGACTTTCCGCGTCCGCGGTGATGTGATTGAAATAATTCCCGCTTCCAGTGATAATGTTATCAGAATTGAACTGTTTGGAGATGAGGTTGACCGCATTTTGGAGCTGGATCCCATCACCGGTGAAGTACTGGCGGAAAATGATGATGTAACAATCTATCCAGCATCGCACTTCGTTACATCTGAGGACAAGATGAAGCGGGCGATTAAATCGATTGAAGCGGAGCTGGAAGAACAGCTGGCTTTACTGAAGTCAGAGAATAAGCTTCTGGAGGCGCAGCGATTGGAGCAGCGCACCCGCTATGATCTGGAGATGCTGGAGCAGATGGGTTTTTGTCAGGGTATCGAAAACTATTCCCGGCATCTTTCAGGAAGGGCTCCCGGACAGATGCCCTCCACTCTTTTAGACTACTTTCCAAAAGATTATCTTATGTTTGTTGATGAATCACATGTTACTTTACCGCAAATTCGGGGAATGTACCACGGTGACCGCTCGCGCAAAGAAACGCTTGTAAAACATGGATTCCGCCTGCCTTCGGCACTGGACAACCGTCCGCTGACATTTCCTGAATTTGAATCCCATATTAATCAGATTGTTTTCGTTTCCGCAACACCCGGTCCCTATGAAATGGAGCATGAGGAGCAGCGGGTTGAGCAGATTATTCGGCCAACAGGACTGGTGGATCCGGAAATTCACGTGCGCCCGGTTAAAGGCCAAATTGATGATCTGCTGGAAGAAATTCAAAAGACAATTGACCGTGGTGAACGGGTGCTGGTTACCACCCTAACCAAGAAAATGGCGGAAGACCTGACGGATTATTTCGCGGAGATGGGGATTAAAGTTCGCTATCTCCACTCCGATATTGAAACATTGGACCGGATCGAGATTCTCAGAGATCTGCGGGTCGGTGAGTTTGATGTGTTGATTGGCATCAATCTCCTGCGGGAAGGTTTGGATCTGCCTGAGGTATCTTTGGTTGCTATTTTGGATGCTGATAAAGAAGGATTCCTGCGTTCGGAACGCTCGCTGATACAAACGATCGGCAGGGCTGCCCGGAATGTGAATGGCAGGGTAATCATGTATGCCGATACAATTACTAATTCTATGGAAGCAGCCATTTCCGAGACAAACCGCAGGCGGCAGCTGCAGATGGAGCACAACCGTAAACACGGTATTACTCCGGAGACGATTAAAAAAGAAATCACTGATATTGTTCAAGCAGTTAGAGCTGCTGAAAAGGAAGCGGACTATCAGCTTGAGGCTGAGCTTGATCAAAAAACCATTAAAGATATAGTAGGATATATTAAAGATTTGGAGAAACAGATGTTCCAGGCAGCTAACGAGTTGGAATTTGAATTGGCAGCCCAACTGCGAGATCAAATTAAAGAATTACGGCAGGAAGCGGGGTTACTTGATTGAGTATCGATAAGATTATAGTTAGGGGAGCGCGGCAGCATAATCTGCGCAATATTGACGTAGAGATTCCGCGCAATAAATTAGTTGTTATAACCGGATTATCCGGCTCAGGTAAATCTTCGCTGGCTTTTGACACCATCTATGCTGAAGGTCAGAGACGCTATGTTGAGTCTTTATCGGCGTATGCGCGCCAGTTTTTAGGTCAAATGGACAAGCCGGATGTAGATTACATTGAGGGTTTGTCACCCGCGATTTCGATCGATCAGAAAACCACCAGCCGCAATCCCCGCTCAACGGTGGGAACTATTACTGAGATTTATGATTATCTGCGGCTGCTGTATGCCAGAATCGGCAAGCCCCACTGTCCCAACTGCGGCCAACCAATCAGCCGGCAGACAATAGAGCAGATTGTTGATCAGGTGCTCGCTTTAGAAGAACGAACCCGCATTCAAGTGCTGGCCCCGGTAATCAGAGGCCGCAAGGGCGAGCATAAGCGAGTGATCGAAGATATCCGCAAGGACGGTTTTGTGCGCATCAGAGTTGATGGGGAGCTGCATGAGGTTACCGATGAGCTTAATCTGGACAAAAATAAGAAGCATACCATTGAGATCGTGGTTGACCGAATTGTAATCCGCTCCGATATCCGCAGCCGCCTTACCGATTCGATCGAAACTGCGCTGCAGTACGGGCAAGGAATTGTGGTTATTGATGTGATTGGGCAGGAAGAAATGCTGTTCAGCGAGCATTTTGCCTGCATCGAATGTGGTATTTCCATGGAAGAGCTTACACCGCGGATGTTCTCGTTTAACAGTCCCTATGGAGCCTGTCCGGAATGCGATGGACTGGGCAGCAGGTTAGAAATTGATCCTGATTTGATCGTTGATTATGATCTTTCCTTAAACGAAGGCGGCTTGATTCCATGGCGCACCAGCCGCAGCCAGTGGCTGGCCGCAATGCTTGATGCCGTGTGCCGCGAATACGGAATTGATCCGGATCAGCCCCTCAAAGAGCTGCCGGAGGAGCAGCTTGATGTTTTACTAAATGGTGCACCGGAGCAAGTTAAGTTCGTGTATACAAACCGCCATGAACGGACCAAGACCTATCACGCAGACTATGAAGGTTTGATCCCCTTCTTAAACAGACGCTATCGGGAAAGTGGTTCGGATTGGGCTCGGCAGGAATTAGAACAGTTTATGAGCGAGCGAACCTGCACTGCCTGCAGGGGTCGGAGACTGCGTCCTGAAGTGTTAGGGGTAACCGTGGGTGACAAGAATATTATGGAAGTGAGTGCCCTCTCAGTCAGAGACAGCCTGGCGTTTTTTGCAGCACTTGATCTATCCGAAAACGACCTGATGATCGGGCGCCGAGTAATTAAGGAAATTAAGGAGCGGTTGAGCTTTCTGGATAATGTCGGCCTTGATTACCTGACCTTGGATCGGGCTGCTGCTACTTTATCAGGAGGAGAAGCGCAGCGGATTCGGCTGGCTACGCAGATCGGCTCCAGCTTAACCGGCGTGCTGTATATTTTGGATGAACCGAGCATCGGACTTCACCAGCGCGATAACCAGCGCCTGCTGGAAACACTGAAGCATCTGCGGGATTTAGGCAACACCTTGATTGTGGTGGAGCACGATGAAGAAACGATGCAGGCTGCCGACTGGATTATCGATATTGGACCCGGGGCGGGTGCTCATGGTGGTAAAATCGTTGCAGCTGGGGATTATGAGGCAATCTGCAAATCAGAGAGCTCGTTAACCGGGCAGTATCTGTCTGGGCGGAAGCAGATCCCGGTTCCCAAAGCTAGACGTCAGCCAAACGGCAAGTCGGTTAAGATAATCGGCGCGAGAGAAAACAACTTGAAGAATATAGATGTAGAGTTTCCGCTCGGTTTGTTTATCTGCGTTACCGGGGTCTCTGGCTCGGGTAAGAGTACTTTAATTAATGAGATTCTGCATAAACAGCTGGCTCATGACCTTCACCGCAGTGCTCAGAAAGCAGGTGCTCACGAGCGGATTGAAGGTATCGAGAATCTGGATAAGATTATTAATATCGATCAGGCTCCGATTGGCCGCACACCGCGCTCAAATCCGGCGACTTACACCGGAACCTTTGATTATATTCGGGAGCTGTTCTCAATGACTCCTGAGGCAAAAATTCGCGGTTATAAGCCGGGAAGATTTTCCTTTAATGTTAAGGGCGGTCGGTGCGAGGCCTGCCGGGGTGATGGAATTATCAAGATTGAAATGCATTTCCTTCCTGATGTTTATGTTCCCTGCGAAGTGTGCAAAGGCAGCCGCTATAACCGGGAAACATTGGAAGTGCGCTATAAAGGCAAGTCAATTGCGGACGTATTAGATTTGACAGTTGAGGAAGCTTTGGAGCTGTTCGAATCAATCCCAAAAATTCACCGCAAACTGCAGACTCTTAAAGACGTTGGATTGGGATATATCAAATTGGGACAGCCGGCGACTCAGCTGTCCGGAGGGGAAGCGCAGCGGGTGAAGCTGGCAACCGAACTGAGCCGCCGCAGCAACGGTAAAACTTTGTATATCCTTGATGAACCCACTACTGGGCTCCATTTTGAAGATATTCGCAAGCTGTTGGAAGTGCTCCAGCGCTTAGTGGATGCCGGTGACACCGTGATCGTGATTGAGCATAATCTTGATGTAATTAAAACTGCAGATTATATCATCGATCTTGGACCTGAAGGCGGCGACCGCGGAGGTACGGTTATTGCCGCAGGAACTCCGGAAGAGGTGGCTGAAACTCCTGATTCTTACACCGGACATTTTTTGAAAGCGGTTTTAGATATAGATAGAAGAAGGGAGATTTATGGACTTACAAGCCAAGCTTGATCATCTGCCTACTAAACCAGGGGTTTACCTGATGAAGTCTCAGGATGGCGACATCATTTACGTAGGTAAAGCAGTTAATCTGCGCAACCGCGTCAGATCCTATTTTCAGCAGTCCCGCCATCAGTCTCCTAAGACCAAAATCCTGGTAGAGCATATAGCCGATTTGGACTATATCATCACTGATTCTGAGATTGAGGCGCTGATTTTAGAAAACAACTTGATAAAACAGCACTCTCCTTGGTTTAATGTGCGTTTAAAAGATGATAAAACTTATCCATATATTAAGGTAACCGTTAATGAGGATTTTCCCCGGGTACTTCTCGTGCGGAAGAGATTGCCTGATGGTGCCCGCTATTATGGACCTTATACCAATGTTTCGGCAGTGCGCAGCACGATCAAGGTGCTGCGCAGGCTGTTTCAGATCCGCACCTGCAATAAGACCATCAAGGAAGGCCAGCGGGACCGCCCCTGTCTAAACTACCACATCGGCAGATGCGCCGGACCCTGTGCTGGCTTGATCAGCAAGCAGGACTATCAGAAAATTGTCGATGAAGTGTGCTTATTTCTGGAGGGTCGGCATGAAAGGCTGATTCCTTCGCTGCGGGAAAAAATGCTTGCAGCAAGTAAAGAACTCAACTTCGAACTCGCTGCGCGGATCAGGGATCGGATCCAGGCTTTAGAGCTGATCGTGGAAAAGCAGAAAATTGTTTCCGCAGATGAGATTGATCAGGATGTCTTTGGGTTTGCCCGCGCCGGTGATCTAGCCTGCGTTCAAGTTTTCTTTATCCGTGGAGGCAAACTGATCGGCCGTGAGCACTTTATGCTTGACTGCAGGATCGATGAGGAGCCGGGTGAGATCTTAACCGCATTTGTAAAGCAGTATTACTATGAACAGTCAGTGATTCCGAAAGAAGTGCTCACTGGTGAGGAATTAACAGAAGCTGATCTGCTGAGCGAGTGGCTGTCAGACCGCCGCGGCAGCAGGGTCTACTTTCGTCATCCCAAGCGGGGTGACAAAAAAGCTCTGGTTGATATGGTTACTGAAAATGCTCAGATGGTCTTAGATGTTGCCCGCTCGCAGGCTGAGCGGAAAGAAAAGGAGATATCCCGTGGTTTGTGGGAGCTGGCTCATCTTCTGGATCTAGCTGAGCCGCCGCAGCGGATCGAAGCATTCGATATTTCCAATCTTCAAGGCAGTCAGGTAGTAGCCTCGATGGTTGTGGTTATTGACGGCCGAGCTGCCAATGATCAATACCGCCGCTTTAAAATTCAAGGAGTAGAAGGGGCACCTAACGATTATCAGGCGATGGAAGAAGTAATCCGGCGCAGATTTACCAGGGGATTGCGGGAACAAAAAGGTGAAGTTGAAGGTGATAAATTCAGCGATTTTCCCGAATTGGTTCTGATCGATGGCGGCAAAGGTCAGCTCAGCTCTGCGCTTAAAGTCCGGGATGAACTAGGGCTGGCGATCCCTTTTATCAGTTTAGCAGAGAAAAATGAGGAAGTTTATGTAGAAGGCCAGTCTGAACCAATCATCCTGCCCCGAGAATCGCAGGGATTATATCTGCTGCAGCGGATAAGGGATGAGGCTCACCGCTTTGCTCTGGCCTATCATCGCCACCTGCGGAGCAAAGCGACCCGGAGATCTGTCCTAGATTCCATTCCTGGAGTTGGTCCTAAACGCAAGCAGGCTCTGCTGAAGCACTTCGGCACAGCCAAGCGAATTCGGGAAGCTAGTGTAGAGGAGCTCTGCGAAGTGGAAGGTATTAATCAAAAATTGGCCGAGGAAATCTACCAGTTTATGCATGATAAATAAAGATACACCCCTGTTCACATGAGCAGGGGTGTATTTGATCACAGTTAGAATTTATAAGTTGCTCCCACTTGGAGACCGCCTTGGGTGAAGGTAATCTCAGGCACAGTGTAGTCATTCAAAGTAAATTCGCTGGTATTGGACCGGCTGCCGCTGTAGCCAATCTTGGCAGACCATGCATGATTGATATCGTACTCAGCGGTCAGGCGGTAGAAATAAGCAGAGCCTCGTTTGATGTCGTCACCGCTTTCAGTTGCTTCATACACCCAGGTATAAAAAGGTGCAGCTTCAATGTTAGCTTTGATAGTCAGATTGTCGGCAACAATGAAATTAACTTGGGAAGCGGCCAAAAAACCACTTCCATCCAGCTTAGCATTCTTTTTCAGCGCATCGTCATGGTAGATTAGGTTATGGAAGTTGTAGCGAACAAAATTATACCCGAGTCCGCCGTAAATCTGCAGATTAGTATCGTTATAGAACTGATACATCAGCGCAGCTTTAGTAACATTGTTGGTTATTGACTCATCGTTTTCAAAAGTGTTGTTAAATTGGTTAGCCCAGCCGAATCCGTGATCAAACAAAAGCAGTAAGTCTGCTGCCGGTTCAATTTTTCCGGACAGCATCAGCTGCCAGGTGTTGAATTGTTTGGAGTTTTTGCTCCCTTCTTCCGATGGCTTAAAAAAAGGATTAAAGGTGAGCGCATTGATCTGGATATCGGCTCCAAATGTAATCCGGTGATTTACTTGGGCTGATACGGTCGCTGAAATCAGCAGTAAACTGATCAGCATAATGAACATAGTTTTTTTCATAGACAAATACCTCCTCGATAATCTTATGGATAAATCTGCAAAAGTATTTCTAGATCACTGCTGTGCTGACCTGCTTCGACAGTGATTTCCTGCTCAAAGTACCAATCTCCTGAGTTCAATTTTTGATTTTGATCCGCATCAATATGTGCAGTCAAAAGATATGTTCCGGAAGGCAGGAACTGGTAGAAATAGCGGTTTGGGTCGGGAACCGCGCTGAATTTAGAAGCCGAATCCAGATCTCGGAAGGTAATGACAGCATTGGCAATCGGTGTGCGAGTTACTGCGGCATATGTGTTGATCAAGCGCTTCTGCGGCTGTTCATGGTCAATAATTATTCCCGTTTCCCATAATAGCTGTTCTATTTCGCCGCTGGTTATGTTGGGGTCGGTGGCCTTAATTAAAGCCGCTGCTCCAGCAGCGTGAGGGGCAGCCATGGAAGTGCCGTGGGCATAGGCGTATCCGCTGCCACCGGTGCTTAAGTCGGTGCTGAAAATCTGTTCTGATTTCGTTCCACCCGGAGCAAAGATCGTCACTTGATCAGCAGCCGGGTAAGCCGAGTAATCGGGAATTGAGTAATCATGAGCCACAGCACCGACAGCAACCACCTGGGGATACTTGGCCGGATACAGCAGTCTGGCGTAATTTCCGGCTGCTGCCGCCATGAGAATACCGCGTTCGGCTGCCGCGTTAACCGCTTTCGTGAGTGGATGCTTATGATCAGGCTCAAAGAAGGGATCGGTAATGGCAAAACTCATGTTAATTATGTCCACATCCAGTTCTACAGCCTGATAGATCCCTGCGATTAAATCGCTGATAGTGCCGCTGTCTTCATTCAAAACCACGATGGGGATAACCTCGACATTAATTCCCCAAGCAGTACCAGCTACTCCTGCGTGGTTGTCGGTAACAGCTGCAATAATACCGCATACGTGTGTGCCGTGGCTGAGCAGAGTATGCTCTTGATTATTCAGCCGACCTGCGTAGTCGCTGACTGTTTTACTCTGCTTAACAGCGTTGTATGCGTCTGTTAGATTGAGATTCTGTTTTAAATCCGGATGATTCGTATCGATTAAGGAATCAAGCACGGCGATTCGAATCGGACGCTGGTTCGGCTGTTCATGGATCCGCTGCCAAGCATGGGGCAGATAGATTGCTGCTAGGTTCCACTGCTTGTCGTAATAAGGGTCGTTAGGAATCAAAGTCAGGGCTGTTTGAGCTGCGGTTGAAATTGATAGATTTAAGTCGGCATGCAGGATCAAAGGATGGTTTCTGGCTGCAGCAAGAAACTCATCGATGGCTGTACCTGCCGGTTTCGTCAGGACAATCAGTCTGGGAGCAGGGTAAAGCCGGTATGATTCAGCTCCCAGTGATTCGGCAATGGCCGCTGCCTCGGCTTCACTGTATGTATATGGTTCAACCAAGATTTCTGTCAGCTCTGCTTCAACAGGATAGAGAGCTGAGCTAGAATCTAAGGCTGCTGCTAATCCTCTCCCAGCGATGTGCAGCTCCGGAAGGGCGTAATCGATTATGCCGGCCATTAAAGTGCGCTCTATTCTTTTTGGTTCCAGCTCTAATACTATGTGTTCCTGCATTCCCGGTTTAAGGCGGATGTTCCCCTCTAATGGATAATATTCAGGATGCTCCACGATTAGCTTTATAGAACTGTTTTTTGTCCGGATTTGGATGGCAAAGGTGCCGTCTAGCTCGGTTCTGGTGCTGAGAATTCGATTTCCGGTTCTGATGGTTATGTCGGCACCAACTATGGGAATAGCTGTGTCATGATGATAAATCACTCCCGTGAGAGTTACATGCTGAGCCTGCTGGCTGCCGAGGCAGCCGGTTAACAGGATTACCAGCAAGATCAGTAGTTTCTTCATAAAGTTTCCTCCGTTGTTCACATCGATTATATATTCGTCATATTATTTACTATCCCTGTCCGCTTTTTCCCTCTGTTCCAGATTAATAATATCGAGGAAAAACTTGACATATTTAAGTCTTAAGTTTATATTATTAAGGTAGAAGGATAAAACGATGATGCTGATTAGAATAATTGAGGTGGTGTTTTAATTTTGAAGAGGTCTGTGGTAAGCAGTTGTCCAATTTGTGGAAGCGGTATGGATATTGTAAAAATGCACTGTCAAAGCTGTGATACAAGTTTGGAGGGGCGGTTTGCTCCCTGCAAATTCTGTCAGCTGACTACCGAGCAGCGGGAGTTTATTGAAGTTTTTCTAGCATCACGGGGTAATATTAAGGAAGTAGAGCGATTATTAGGCATTTCCTACCCAACGGTCCGCAGCCGCTTGGATCAGATTATTGAAGCTTTAGGTTATCGAGTGGAATATGCTGAGAGTGAATCACAGCGAAAGGACATTCTTAAGGCTCTTAACGATGGTGAAATTACAGCTGAAGAGGCTATTCGGCTATTAAAAAAGTAGGAGGGTATCAGGATAATGCACGATGAGCGTTTGCTGATATTAAAAATGGTTGAAAGCGGCAGGATTACTGCTCAAGAAGCAGTTGAACTGCTGGAGGCAATGGAGGTAGAAGAACCGGTTAAACAGGATAAAACTGATGACACATGGCGCCGAATCGAAAAGCAGGGGCAGGAGTTCAGTCAAAAAATCGAGCGGGCTGTCGAGCGACTAGGCAGTTCCATTGAAATGAAGCTCGAAGAATCAGGATTGAGCGAGCAGCTGTCCAATCTGCCGCGTCTGCTTTCAAAAATTCCCTTCCTTAACAATATTGCCAATGAAGTCCATGAGTTCAGCCAAGAATACGAGGGTACCTTTGTGCCGGATCTCCCGGAAATTCCCATTACATTAAAAAACGTAAACGGCTCAATTATTGTTGAGGGCTGGGATCAGGATGCCGTTAAATTAGTGGTTACCCAAAAGGTAAAAGCTAAGGAACGGGACCAGGCTCTGGATAAGCTGATTCGCATCGATCTGCCTGAGACAGGAACAGCTGTAGACAGCCTGGTGATCGATGTACATGAGCAGAGCGATACCAGCGTATCTTATCATCTCTCTGTACCGCGGAAAAATCCTTATCTCGTAAACCTAAAATCAACCAACGGCAGATGCAGAATAATTAATCTGCTGGCAAATACAGTTCAAGTCAATACAGTTAATGGTTCGATAACTGTAAAACAGACCAAGGCTGATGCGATTCACACTACAACCAGCAATGGTGCAAATGTCCTCGATTATGTTGAAGGCGAGGATGTCAGACAGCGCTGCGCAAATGGATCAATTACTTTTGTAGGCAGCAGTCCTAAGATCGATTGCGATACCGTGAACGGTTCAGTAAAAGTAGTGCCGCTTACTTTTGCCCATGTTCAGAGCGAAGTGCAGATCAGCACTGTTAATGGCGGAGTTCGCTGCCTGCTGCCGCAGATGCCCAATATGGCTGTAAAAGTAGATGCGGCTGCCGCCATGGGTCGAGTCAATATCGGGTTGGCTAATTTTCAAACAGAGCAGGAATATAGAAGTGGGGGACGCCACGCAGTAATCGGTCAGGTAGCTGATGATTCTGGAACTGGAAAAATGATTTCAGTAAATACTCGCACCAGCACCGGATCGATTTACATCGGGCATGAAAGGGAAAAACATGGCTCTGAATAAAGAACAAATTCAGGTTTTGGAGATGCTGAGTGCTGGGAAAATCAATGTTGCGGAAAGTGTAAAGCTGTTAGAAGCTATTGAGGCAGCGGAGCAGAGTCGAGTAAGGAAAGCCCAAAAAGTATTGGTGAAGATCAGTGAACAAGGTAAAGAAACTACTAATTTAAAGATACCAGTTAATTTAGCCGGTATGTTTTGGCGTTTCATCCCAAAAGATCTCCAGGTTCAGATTGATATTGACTTGATCCTCGCTCAGATCGAAGCAGGAGCAGTGGGTCAATTAATCGAAGTAGAACAAAAAGACAGCGATCGCAGGATCGAAATCAGTCTAGAATAAATCAGAATTGGAGCACAAAGGAGATCGATATGATTAAATTAGTCGCATTGGACTTGGATGATACGCTGATCAACGATAATCATGAGATACCGCAGGAAAATATGGAAGCAATTGAGCGCGTCCGCGAGCTTGGCGCGGAAGTTATTATTGCCACCGGAAGAATGTTCTGCAGTGCCAAGCCGTTTGCTGAAGCGATGGGAATGCGTCCGGAGCAGATGATGATCAGCTATAACGGTGCCATGGTGCGCCGGATTAACGGGGAACTGGTTTCGCACACCCCATTAGAAGAATCCACCGCCCTAGCAATAATTAGATTCTGCCAGGAGCGTGACTGGACGCTGAACGCCTATTACAACGATGAGCTTTATGTAGAGAAAATCAACGCCAATGTTAAGTATTACGAGAGCATGATCGGCATCAAGGCGCAGCCTGTGGGAGATCTTTATGAATTTGTTGCAGATGGGCATAAGCCTATTTCCAAGCTATT
Organism: Bacillota bacterium; assembly: GCA_012837335.1. Classification (NCBI taxonomy): domain Bacteria; kingdom Bacillati; phylum Bacillota; species Bacillota bacterium. The sequence continues at coordinate 30,679 of DURM01000019.1, read as the reverse complement.
AATTGTAGGGGACGACGAAAATTTCGGCGAGAATCTCCCAATAATGCAGGCTGAGTTTGGCGCCGCTGCTCAGGTCACGCGCTCTAAAAAGCGCTATGTTGAGATGACCCATTTAGATGCTACTAAGGGCAAAGCTCTAGCCAAACTAGCAGAATCTCTGGGACTAAAATCTGATGAAGTGATGGCCATTGGAGATGGAGGTAATGATCTGCAGATGATAAAGTGGGCTGGAATTGGAGTGGCCATGGCCAATGCAGCGCAGCATGTGCGGGAGGCTGCCGACTTTGTAACCAAGACTAACAATGAAGCGGGAGTGGCTTACGCCCTCAATCGATTTATCTTAGATAAGGTAACATCGTAAACAATTTGGTCGGAATCGGTCAAGGAGAGCTACCGGTTCCGATTTTTATTTTCGGACTGCATATTTACTGCAGAGCTTTCCAGAAATGGGAAAAAGTTCATTAAGCTTTCTAGCAGGACTTATGTCCAAGAAAGAGAATATTTATAGCGTAGTTGTAATGAACAAGTTTTCATTGCAGCTTGGCTAACTTATGTTAGTTAGTGTTGCGCATTCGACTCTTTTTTTCGGCAGACCAAGAAAGGAGGTGACAGTCCCCCGGTAAGCAGACCGAGAAACGGAGTGAGAATGATGCAGCAAGACATGTCTAGTCGCTGAACTCACTGTTCCAGTCAAAGCAGCAGAAGGAACATTGACAATGAGGAAACATGGATACTCACAGGCAATGCTTCTTTCATTCGGACTTAGACATCGTAAATTCAAGTGTTTTTTCTAAAAGACAAAGCTTAAATGAAAATGATTTAACAGATTTAAGGGGGATAATATTCCAAATGAGAAAATCTATTATTGCTTTAACATTAGCTCTTGTATTAGCAGTATCCGGATCTGTTTTCGCAGCCGGTATCAACTTTGATGGTTCCTTGAAAACAAATCTGGAGTGGCACAGAGATTTAGATGGCACAATCACAACTAAACCGACTTCTGAGCTGAATCTGAACTTCGGTTTAGACACAGCAGATGACAAAACCAGAGCAGTTGTTGAATTTGGTATTGGCGATAAAAACAGCCAAGGTTTAGACCTGAAATTAGATGCAAACAATCTTGTTCTGAAGAAAGCTTATATCGAAACTGATGGTTCATTCTGGCACGGCGGACCTGAAGCAACTACTCGCTTCGGCAGCCTTGACATTGACTATGGCCCATTCAGCACAGTTAAAAATCAATATGGTATCAGTGTCAGCGGCATGAACATTGGTCCAGTTGCAGTTAATGGTTTCTATGGTATTCCTACTGAAGAACACAAATCGATCCAGGGTATCCGCGCTGACATGAGCATGGACAATCTGGCGGCTGGTACTGCAGTTATCTATGACTGGGATTCACTTCACATGGTAGTTGACGGTGCAGTTCGTCCGATGAAAGACCTTGTACTTGGTGGTTCAGTTGCAGCACAATTAGATCTGGAAGACGTTGAAGAGGGCGAAGAAAGACCTATTCACCATATGTTAGCTGTTGGCGCTCAGTATCAAGTAATGGATAACGTAAGCGTTCACGGTGGTTACAAAGCTATTTCTGAAGAATGGAAACCGGCATATATCGCTGATAAAGCTAAGAAAGATCGCGGCCAGAACTGGATTCATGAAGACAGCCGCAGAGACAGCGGTTTCTACGCAGGTATCGCTGCTGAGCACTCTGGTATTCAGTTAGCAGCTGACTATGATCAGATGTTTGATGAAGCTGTATTATCCGCAGCAACCAATGTAGAAGGATTCAACGTTAATGTTGAAACAGTATTAGCAGTTAACGAAGGTATTAAAACTCAAAGCACAAATCTAGCAGTCGATCGAGCATTCGCAGTAATTGACGGTTTAGATGTTACAGCTAAATACAATGGTGAATGGACACCTGGTAACGGCTTGATCCACACTGTAGGTGCTGACACTAAACTGGGCTTAATTCCTGCAGTTAAAGGACTTGAACTTAACAGCGAAGTTACAATTTCTGACCTTGAAACAATTGGTTATGAAGTTGGCGCTGCATACGATGCACCTAACGGTATCGGCTTGAGCATCACCCACGTTGGTGGTAAATTTGCTGATGAATCTATCAAAACCGGTACTACTGCTAAAGCAGGTATTGCTGTTAAATTCTAGCATTTAGTCGAAATGTCTGTGATAAAGCGGTCTGTCTTAGGGCAGACCGCTTTAAAATTGAGGATCCAAAAATCTTGTGCGGATTTTAGGCAGGAATTAGGATGGTTTTGGTGAATATTAAAAATAGGTCTGCCTATAGCTAGCACGGGGCTTTAAAAAGTTTTTAAAAATATATTAATTAAAAGAAGGATATTTATTGTGGTTGTGGAATAGTCAAAATAGGAGAGATACTCTTTGTATGTCTGTTTCAGCATATATAGTCGGCATTAACTGAAAATAAGCGGAGGTTTTTTTGGCTTTGTGCCAATTGGTTTAATCTCTCAGTGTAATCTCTCTAAAATTAACCATGAAAAATGAACGATAAGATGTTATAATTCTAGGAGGTGGCTTTTAGGTCTTAAAAATCATTATATCTCACTACAAGCCAAGTGCTAAATTTTGATATAGAGGAGGGCAATTAATGGCCAGAGTATTGCTGAATGGTGTTACCAAGCGCTTTGGTAACGTAATAGCAGTAAACGATGTTGATTTAGAAGTTAAAGATAGAGAGTTTATGGTATTAGTAGGTCCATCCGGATGTGGAAAAACCACTACGCTGCGGATGATTGCAGGCCTTGAAGAAATCACTGAAGGAACTATCAGTATTGGAGATACAGTTGTTAATGACGTGCCTCCAAAAGATAGGGACATCGCAATGGTATTCCAAAACTACGCCTTGTATCCACACATGGATGTTTACAATAATATGGCGTTTGGTTTGAAGCTTCGCAAATTCCCTAAGACTGAAATTGATCGTCGGGTAAAAGAAGCTGCCCGCATGTTAGGTATCGAAAACCTGCTTGACCGCAAACCGAAGCAGCTGTCTGGTGGTCAGCGCCAGCGTGTTGCTGTAGGTAGAGCGATTGTACGGGAGCCAAAAGTATTCTTGATGGACGAACCGCTGTCCAACTTGGACGCTAAGCTCCGCGTACAGATGAGAGCTGAGTTGAGCAAACTCCATCAGAGTCTGCAGGCAACTATCGTATATGTTACTCACGACCAAACCGAAGCCATGACCATGGGTGACCGGATTGTAGTTATGCGTGACGGATTCATCCAACAAGTTGCCAGTCCGCTGGTTATTTATAATCATCCAGACAATGTGTTTGTAGGCGGATTTATCGGCAGTCCACCCATGAACTTCATTAATATGATTTTAACACGCGAAGATGGCCGCTACTTTGTTGAAACTATTGAAGGCCGCGTTAAACTGGAAATTCCAGCTGAGCGTGTTGCATACTTTGACAACTTAGATGCGTACGTTGAGAAAGAAATTATTTTCGGTATCCGTCCAGAAGATATCGAAGACTTCAATGTATGGAAGGCGCAGGCAGGCGAAGGCGCTGAAGCTGTTAACAGCTTTATTGCCAACGTAGACGTAATTGAGCCGATGGGTGCTGAAACATTCCTCTATCTGTCATTAGACGAAGAGATTCCACAGTTAATTGCTCGCGTTGACGCTCAGACAGAGGCTGTCAGCGGTGAACCGCACAAGGTTGCCATTAACATGGCTAAGTGCCATCTGTTTGACAAAGAAACTGAGAGAACCCTGCGTAAAGAAAACGTACGCTTAAGATAAGCCGGCACAATTAAAAATGAAAATAACAGAGGGACGAATTATTCGTCCCTCTTTGAGTTTTTATACAGCCTAATTTAATTATGAGTTCGCCAGTTTTATGGCTTCTATGAAATCCTCTCCGAATTCGATAGCAAGGATAAAGTTAGACAGATGAGTGATACGCACCGGATCTGATTCGAATTTCAACTCCTGGGCCAGTTTAGACTTCAGGTCGTCAGTGCTGTCAAGTGATGCTAAGGCTTGGCCGAGCTCGGCTTTAACACTTTCCATTCCTTCTTGGTCATTAAGCTGCTGGTACACAAAGTATAATTTGCGCATGAACAAGATCCGCCAAAATACATCGAAGAGTTTGAGTGCCTTTTGCAGTAACTTCACAGCTGATGGATATTTTTTCTGGAAAATGAGTACCCTAGCAGTTAGATAATAAAGTTCAGGATTTGGCGGCAATTGGAAATCAAGGTTATTGTTAGTGAGCAGGGAATTTGTTAACTGATCAAGAAATATAGTAGTAGGTGTTTCTGGCAGTTGATCTAGGTATTGCTTGCAGATGTCAGGATATAAAACTGCCGCTTTAGCTTGGTGCACTAGTGTTTGATCGCCAATAAGCTCGGCGACAGTAGTGTCGAGTTTGATGGCGATTTTGGTTAGTGTGTCGATGGATGGTTGAATACGGCCGCGCTCGATCTGACTGATGTAACTGCGGGTCCAGTCTCCTTGGGCTAAAGCTTCCTGACTGAGTCTAAGTTTTTTTCTCCGCATACGGATATTATTGCCAATCATATTCTAACACCTTCTTTTCAAGAATTGCTTTTCCGGCAATTATGGAAACAAACCGGTGTTCTACCCATAGATTACCATAAATTATGGATAAGAGCAAATGTTGCGTTGATTGACAAACTAATTTTTACCAGGTTATAATGAGATTGGTTCATTCGGATTACTATTCATTTAAGAGGTGAACTGTTTTGGCTCAGAATAAACGAATAATGATATCTGTACCGAATAAATTATTAGAAGAAGTAGATCAGGTTGTGCAGGAAAGCAACGGTAATCGCAGCCAGTTTATTTGCGAAGCCGTCCAGATGTACATTCTGCACAAGAAACGCTCTGTGCTGCGGGAACAGCTCAAAGACGGGTATCAAAGCATGGCAGCCATTAACCTACTCTTAGCTGAAGAAGGATCCGATGATCAACTGCTTGACCAATATGAACGTCAGTTGGCGGAGGCTGAATAATGTGCACCAAACGGTAAGGCGCGGTGATATATTTTATGCTAATTTGAATCCAGTAATTGGTTCTGAGCAAGGCGGTGTTCGCCCTGTACTGATCCTGCAGAATAATATCGGAAATAAATATAGTCCTACTACAATTATCGCAGCAATAACATCTCAGATTAAGAAGGGTAAGCTGCCAACTCATGTGGAACTCTCGGCAGCGGAATTTAATCTCGACAAAGACTCAGTAATTCTGCTGGAGCAAGTCCGCACCATTGATAAACGCCGTTTAAAGGAAAAAATTGCACATTTAGATGAAGAAATAATGAGCGAAATTGATCGAGCCATTATGATCAGCCTTGGTTTGGTTGATATCTAAAGCACTCACTGTAAAGTTGAGTGCTTTTTTTGGAGGAAGCTGACCATGAATCCACTTATTGGTATTACCTGCGGTCATCAATGGAGTGACCCGGAAAGATTTTATGTAAACGGACCTTATATCCACGGCATTACCGCCGCTGGAGGTATTCCGATTCTAGTCCCCTACCTGGATAGGGCTAAGCTGGAGCAGATCCTGGATCGAATTGATGCTCTGTTAGTTCCGGGAGGAATTGATGTTGATGCCAAACATTATAATCAGGAATCGCATCCAAAAAGTGGTATAATTAATCCTTGGTGGGATGAACTCGATATTACTATGATTCGCGGTGCGCTGGCAAGAAACCTTCCGATTTTGGCAATTTGTCGCGGCTGCCAGGTCTTGAACGTAGCCTGCGGGGGAAGTTTGATTCAGGATATTGAATCATTTGTTTCCCAGCCTATCAAACATCAGCAGCAGGCGCCAAAGTGGTATCCTACTCATGCAGTTTCGATCGAACAAGGCAGCCTTTTAGCTCAGATTTTTGGGACTGAGGTTGTCCGTGTCAACTCATTTCATCACCAGGCTGTGGAGCAGGCAGCACCCGGATTAAGAGTTACTGCCAGAGCTAGCGATGGAGTAATTGAAGCAATCGAAAGTACCAAGCACAGTTTTGTTATCGGTGTGCAGTGGCATCCGGAGCTGATGACCAGTCATGATGCAAAAATGCAGTCTTTATTTGATCATTTTACAGCAGCTGCTATGGGAAGACCAAAGACTTAATTGATCCGGGAAAGGTGGAAAATAATGGCAAGTGTTGTGGCAAAAGTATATCGCAGCCAAATTGTGGAAAGTGTTCACAGAGGCAGTTGGGTTATCGTAGATGCTCAAGGCAGAATCGCTGCCAGCCAAGGTGATCCATATTTAAAGACTTTTTTTCGCTCTGCAGCCAAACCGATTCAAGCCCTTCCGATTGTGGAATCAGGAGCCGCAGACCGTTTTGGCTTTACTGATGCAGAGCTAGCGGTGATGTGCGCCTCCCACAGTGGTGAACCGGAGCATATTCAGACAGTAACCAGCATTTTAAACAAGCTCGGCTTAGATCATCATGCTCTCCAGTGCGGAGTTCATCCGCCGCGGGACCAGAAGTCACTGCAAGCACTGATCCAAGCAGGAGAAAAACCAAACCAGCTCTACAACAACTGCTCAGGCAAACACGCCGGGATGCTGGCTTTATCCATGTATCATCATTGGGATTTGAACAATTATATCGAAATAGATCATCCCCTGCAGCAGCTGGTGTTAAGTTATATTAGTGATTTCTGCGGTGTTGAGCGGGAACAGATCGCTCTGGGTATTGACGGCTGCGGAGTACCGGTTTTTGGTTTTTCTATCTATAATATGGCGTTGGCTTGGGCACGTTTGGCTGATCCCAGTGGATTAAGCCCAGAGCGAGCTGGGGCTGTTCAAAGAATTACCGAAGCGATGCGCAGCTATCCCATTTTAACGGCAGGAACGGGAGAATTGACAGCGGACTTAATGCGTGCTTATTTACAATATAAATTGGTTGCTAAATCTGGTGCGGAAGCGGTCTACTGCTTGGCACTGCCGGATCGCGGCTGGGGTTTGGCTCTTAAAATTGAAGATGGCAGCAGCAGGGCTGTGGCCGCAGTTTTGCTTGCCATTTTGGATAAACTAGGCTATATTGGTGACAGCAATATCTTAGAAGCTTATCGTCCCCAGCTGGTCCGCAATCATCGCGGTCGAGTGGTAGGGGAGATTGTGGCGGATTTATCAGAAGCTAAATTTGAGAGGATTGTCGACAAGTGAGATATACTGCAGGTTCACCTCAAGCAACCCAAGCTTTAGGAGAAACAACAGCCCGTTTGCTCCAGCCAGGCGATGTAATCAGTCTTGAAGGAGACTTGGGCGCAGGTAAAACTCAGTTTGTTAAAGGTGTCGGTATCGGACTGGGCATTGATGAAACCCTGATTACCAGTCCCACTTTTACTTTAATCAATCAATATGACGGCAGGCTGCCAGTCTATCATTTTGATGTATACCGCATTGAACCCCATGAGTTAGAGGATATTGGTTATGATGAGTACTTTTATGGCAGCGGAGTCTGTTTGATCGAGTGGGGAAATACTGTACAGGAGTATCTGCCCCTTGAGTATCTGCAGATAGAAATCAGGAAAACCGCTGAAGATCAGCGGGAATTTATCTTTACAGCTCACGGACAGCGTTATGAACAGCTGGTTTCGGAGCTAAAAGTGGTGGTACAAGCATGATGATTATGGGAATAGATACTTCTGGCAGTATTGGCGGTGCAGCCTTGGTAAGTGAGGCAGGTCTGATAGCTGAGTATCTGCTTACAATCCACAACGGCCATTCTGAACTGATCATTCCTACAATTGAACGCATTTTAAGTGATACCGGGACAGCTCTGGAGGATATCAGCGCTTTTGCGGTAGTAACCGGACCCGGTTCTTTTACGGGGCTTCGGGTTGGTTTGGCTACTATCAAAGGGTTTGCCTATGCCATGAGTAAACCGATTGTTGCGGTAACAGCCATGGAAGCCCTTGCCTGGCAGTATCGCATTTATCCGCACCTGATGTATCCGTTAATTGATGCCCGGCGCAGAGAGGTCTTTACTCAGGCTTTTCGAGGCGGCAAACCAGAATCAGAAGCAGTAAACTGGAAAGTCAGCGATTTAGTGGATAAGCTTAACTCGGTTTCCGAACCAGTTTTAATAACTGGTCCCGGTGCCTTGGTTTACCGGGAAGAGCTGAGTGAGATCGAGCAGGCAGTTATTCCTGCTGATCAGGAACTGCAGCTGCGGCCGAGCAGCGCTGCCGGTTTAGGTTTAGAGCGGTTTAAACAGGGAAAAACACTAGAGTGGTACGAAGTCCTGCCTTTTTATATGCGTAAAAGCAGTGCCGAGTATCAATTTGATAAAGCGGAGAAAGAACATGAAACCGGAAGATGATATTCAGCTTTCGATTGATACAATGAAAATCAGTGATATACCCGGAGTTCAGGTAATTGAACGCCATTCTTTTTCCACGCCATGGTCGATGCAGGCTTTTATTGCAGAGATTACCCAGAATGACTGTGCCCGCTATTTGGTAATCCGCAGCCAAGAACAGGTAGTGGGTTATATCGGCATGTGGGTTATTCTTGACGAAGGACATATTACTAATGTGGCGGTGCATCCGGCATGGCGCCGGCAGGGGATCGGGACCAGGCTCATTAAAGAGATGGCTCAGCTGGCTTATGGTCTTGGAGTGCGGAGAATGACTCTGGAAGTGCGTGTATCCAATTACCGTGCCCAGGCACTATATCGGAAGCTGGGCTTTGAAGATGCCGGCATCCGTCCAAAGTATTACTTGGATGATGGTGAAGATGCGCTGATTATGTGGAAGGAATTGAAGTCTGATGAGTTTGAAGAGAATACTGACACTGGGAATTGAAACAAGCTGTGATGAAACTGCGGCTGCGGTCATCGCTGATGGAAAGTATATTCTATCGAATGTCATCGCATCCCAGATCGATCTGCACCAGCGATTCGGCGGTGTAGTTCCGGAGATTGCGGCGCGGAAACATATTGAAGCCATTTTTCCGGTTATCGACCAAGCTCTGCTCGATGCCGGTGTAAAGCTGGAAGATATCGATGTGATTGCCGTGACTTACGGTCCCGGTCTTGTTGGCGGTCTATTAGTAGGCCTGCAGGCGGCAAAATCCTTAGCGTTTGCGCTGGGCAAGCCACTCGTTGGTGTCAATCATATTGAAGGCCACATTTATGCCAACATCCTGGCCGAACCCGATCTGGAACCGCCTTTTATCTGCTTAACAGCATCCGGAGGGCATACCGATCTGCTTCACATTCCCGAGTTCGGTCATTACGAAATTTTAGGTCGAACACGTGATGATGCCGCCGGTGAGGCTTTTGATAAAATTGCAAGAGTGCTGGGTCTGCCTTATCCCGGAGGTCCTCAGATTGACAGATTAGCCAAAGCGGGAAACCGTGGTGCCATTGATTTTCCCCGGGGTCTGGGTGGGGAAGATACATTTGACTTCAGCTTCAGCGGCTTAAAAACTGCTGCCTTAAACTATATTAACCGCGCCAGGCAGATGGGTGAGGAGATTAATCTGCCGGATTTTGCTGCTAGTTTTCAATGGGCAATTGTGGACGTCCTTTCTGCTAAAGTGATTAGGGCGGCCAAAGAAAAAGGCGCAAAGCAGATCATTCTCTCTGGAGGAGTAGCAGCTAACAGCAGCTTAAGAGAAAAGGTAAGAACGCTGGCAGATCCTTTAGGCATAGGAGTTTTGGTTCCGCCTCCGGTTCTGTGCACAGATAATGCAGCGATGATAGCCAGTGCCGGGCATTTTAAGTACGCAGCTGGCCATGCCCATGGTTGGGATTTGAACGCATTTCCCAATCTGCAGTTAGAATAAGCACTGTATAGGCGATCCAGATTATGGTTATAATAGGAAAAGAAAGTAATATCGAGCAAATAGAAGATATAAACACAAGGATGCCAATAAATGACGAAAATTGGTTTTTTCGCTCAAAGATCATATTTGCATTTGGAAAGCCGGTTTTATATCATAGGAGTTGGTTAGCACTCACCATTATCGAGTGCTAATAACTGCTAGCGATATACGATATTCAAAAGGAGGTACTACAAATGAATCTCAAACCATTAGGTGACCGAGTAATACTTAAAGTGTTAGAGGCTGAAGAAAAGACTCAAAGCGGTATTTTCCTGCCAGATAACGCGAAAGAAAAGCCTCAGCAGGGCAAAGTTTTAGCAGTAGGTCCTGGTAAACATAATGACAAAGGTGAATTGATTCCCGTTAATGTAAATGTTGGCGACACAGTAATTTTTGCAAAATACGCAGGTACTGAAGTTAAGTACCAAGGTGAAGAATATCTGATCGTTAAAGAATCAGATCTGTTAGCAGTACTTGGATAATTTAGTAAAAGGAAGGTGACGCAGAATGGCAAAAGATTTACTATTCGGTGAAGACGGTAGAAAGAAGCTTGAGCAAGGTGTTAACGCTTTAGCTGATGCTGTTAAAGTGACTTTAGGCCCTAAAGGCAGAAACGTTGTATTGGAGAAAAAATATGGTTCTCCCACTATTACCAATGACGGTGTTACCATTGCCCGTGAGATCGAATTAGAAGATCCGTTTGAAAACATGGGAGCCCAATTAGTAAAAGAAGTTGCTACTAAGACCAATGACGTTGCTGGTGACGGAACAACTACAGCTACTGTACTGGCCCAAGCAATGATCCGTGAAGGATTGAAAAACGTTGCAGCTGGTGCTAATCCGATGTTCCTCAAGCGCGGTATTGATCAGGCGGTAGCAATTGCTGTTGATAAGATTGAAAAAGTAGCCAAACCGGTAGAAACTAAAGAAGCTATTGCTCAAGTTGCATCTATTTCTGCTGATGACAAAGAAATTGGCGATCTGATCGCTGACGCAATGGAAAAAGTGGGCAAAGACGGAGTTATTACCGTCGAGGAATCCAACTCCATCGGTACCACTCTGGAAGTTGTTGAAGGTATGCAGTTTGACCGCGGCTATGTATCACACTACATGGTAACAGATAGCGACCGGATGGAAGTGGTATTAGATGAGCCCAATATTTTAATCACCGACAGAAAGATCAGTGCTGTAGCTGATATTCTCCCAATTTTAGAAAAGACAATCCAAGTTAACAAGCCGCTGTTGATTATTGCAGAGGATGTTGAAGGTGAAGCTTTAGCAACCTTGATCGTTAACAAACTGCGCGGTACCCTGCAGGTAGCTGCTGTGAAGGCTCCTGGATTTGGTGATCGCCGCAAGGCAATGCTCGGAGATATCGCCACAGTAACTGGTGGACAGGTAATCTCTGAAGATTTAGGCCTCAAACTCGAAAACACCACTGTCGATATGCTTGGTTCTGCTCGCCAAGTTAGAATCACTAAAGAAGATACAACTATCGTTGACGGTAAAGGTTCAACCGATGCTATCCAAGCTAGAATCAATCAAATCCGCAACGAGATTGAAGAAACTACCTCTGATTATGATCGTGAAAAACTGCAGGAGCGCTTAGCTAAACTTGCCGGTGGTGTTGCGGTAATTCAAGTCGGCGCAGCTACTGAAACCGAATTGAAAGAAAAGAAATACCGCATTGAAGACGCACTGTCAGCAACAAGAGCTGCAGTAGAAGAAGGTATTGTAGCCGGTGGCGGAACAATGCTGATCGACTGCATCAAGGCTCTGGATAATGTTGAAGCTGAAGGCGATGTCATGACCGGTGTTCAGCTTGTCCGCAAAGCTTTAGAAGCTCCGCTCAAGCAGATTGCTAACAACGCCGGTGTCGAAGGCGCTATCATTGTTGAGAAAGTTAAAGAAGCTGAAGAGGGAATCGGCTTTGACGCAGTCAGCATGCAATTTGTCAACATGGTAGAAAAAGGTATCATCGATCCAGCTAAAGTAACTCGCAGTGCACTGCAGCATGCAGCTTCAATTGCAGGCATGCTGTTAACCACTGAAACTCTGATTGCCGACAAACCTGAACCCACTCCTCCGATGCCAGAAGGCGGAATGGGCCCCGGCATGATGTAAGACCAAGTATTAGGTAAAGTAAAAGGGAATCCTGTAACTGTGCAGGGTTCCCTTTTTGCGTTATGTTAACACTAATTATAAAGGAAATATCTGTGATGTTAGCGAACAATACTTAGTTATAAGATGATTCAAGGAGTGTGCGTATGAATCCGATTCAAGAAATTTTATTGAGTGAAGAGCAGATAAGCAGCCGCGTTGCGGAGCTGGGTGCCCAGATATCTCAAGATTATCAAGGAAAAGATTTGGTTTTAGTCGGCATTTTAAAAGGGGCCATCTGCTTCTTTTCCGACCTAATTAGAAAGGTTTCGATTCCGATCAATGTTGACTTTATGGCAGTTTCCAGTTACGGCAGTTCTTACCAAACTTCCGGCGCAGTTCGCATCCTTAAAGATTTGGATCTGCCAATCGAGGGACGGCATGTTTTGATTGTGGAAGACATTGTGGATACAGGCTTAACGCTGAATTACTTAAAAAATAATCTCTTATCCCGCAATCCGGCAAGCCTTAAGGTCTGCGCTCTATTGGATAAGCCGGATCGGCGCCAGGTAGATGAGCGGGCGGATTATCTCGGCTTTACCATTCCCGATGAGTTTGTAGTGGGTTATGGTATTGACTACGCGGAGCAGTACCGCTCGCTGCCTTATGTGGCGATTCTCTCTCCTTCTGCGTATCAGGATAGTTAAAATAGGATGGTGACTGATATGGAAACGATTTTAGTCCTGGATTTTGGAACCCATTATAGTCAGGATCTAGCCAGGAAAGTTCGCAGTTTCCAGGTTTACAGTGAAATTCTGCCTTGGAATACCGATGTAAAGGAGATTGCTGATAAAAAACCGCTGGGAATTATCCTATCGGGAGTATCAACTCCGGATGCGCTGGACAGAATGGAGCTTAAACCCGAGCTGTATGAGCTGAATATCCCGATTTTGGGCCTTGGTCTAGGTATGGAATTGATGGCTGTACAGCTGGGTGACAGTGTTACAACAACTGCAGACCTGCAGTCAGAACTATTTTGGGATTGCAGTGAGTTAAACGAAGATGAGTCGTTTGCCGCGCTGGAGGATCGGGAACGCAAGCTGTATGGGGTGCAGCTGGAGCCCGCCGCTGTGGAAACAGATTTAGGAGCTAGAATTATTGAGAATTTTGTGCTGCGCATCTGCGGCTGCACGCAAACCTGGACCATGGATCGCTTTGTTGACTCGATGATTGAGTCAATCCGCACTCAGGTTGGGGATAAAAAAGTTGTCTGCGGCTTAAGTGGTGGTATCGATTCTTCAGCAGCTGCAGTATTAGTTCATAAAGCAATCGGTTCTCAGCTGACCTGCATCTTCGTGGATAACGGTTTGATGCGGAAAAACGAAGTGCAGCAGGTTGTGGATCTTTTCAGCAGGGAATTTGATTTAAATCTTGTTGCAGTCGATGCAGGTGAGCGGTTCCTGGCGAAACTGAAAGGTGTAGCCGATCCTGAAACCAAACGCAAGATTATTGGTACCGAATTCATCCGGGTTTTTGAGGAAGAAGCAAAAAAACTCGGCAGCGTTGATTTTTTAGTGCAGGGTACGCTTTATCCAGATGTAATTGAGAGCGGGATTGGTGAAGGCGCAGTGATTAAATCGCATCACAATGTAGGCGGTCTTCCGGACGATCTCAATTTCGAGCTGATCGAACCGCTGCGACAGCTTTTTAAGGATGAAGTGAGGATGGTTGCCAGACAGCTGGGTCTGCCTGATTCGATTGTGATGCGCCATCCTTTCCCAGGACCAGGCTTAGCGGTCCGAGTCATCGGTGAGATCACTGAAGCTAAGTTAGAGATACTGCGCGAAGCAGATGCGATTTTTATTGAAGAACTTCGGAATTCCGGATGGTATGGCAGAGTCTGGCAGGCGCTGGCTGTGCTGACCGATACGAGAACGGTGGGTATGGATCAAGAGGATCGCACTTATGACCATGTGGTTGCTTTACGGGCGGTTAATAGTGTTGATGGTATGGCTGCAGACTGGGTCCGTCTGCCGTATGATCTCCTTGAGCGGGTCAGCTCCCGAATTCTGCGGGAAGTTAAGGGCGTGAATCGTGTGGTTTACGATATTAGCTCCAAGCCACCGGCAACCATTGAATGGGAATAGGAGGCGGGATGGATGGATCTGCGGACACCGCGGGGTGTAAAGGATTTTCTACCGGCAGATGCAGAGTGGAAATTAGAGTTAGAACAGAAAATTAGGACCGTGTTTAATAAGTGGGGATATCAGGAAGTGATTTCCCCTACTTTTGAATTCCACGATGTTTTAGTTCAAAACGGGGCTGAAACTCAGCAGACGTATCGGTTTTTTGATCACAATGGCGAGCTGCTGGTGCTGCGTCCGGATTTAACAACTCCCATTGCCCGAATGGTGGCAACTCGGCTGAAAGATGAACCAAAGCCGCTCCGCCTCAGCTATCTGGCCAATGTGTTTCGTTATGATGATGTCCAGGTCGGTTTTCAGCGTGAATTTTATCAAGCCGGCGTGGAATTAATCGGCAGCAGCTCACCAGCAGCAGATGCAGAAGCTGCGGCTTTGGCAGTTACTGTTTTCAATGAACTGGGAGTAAACAACTTTAACTTGGATTTAGGACACACCGGGTATATCCACGGCATTCTGGAAGAATGTGAGTTGGAGTCGCTGCGAAAGCGCTTTTGGCAGCTTCTGCTTAAAAAAGATTTAGTCGGGCTGAAAGCTTTAACAGCTGAAAGCGATCTGTCAGAGCAGACTAAAAAACTGCTTCTCAAACTGCCGCATTTTCGGGGTCGGGAGTCCCTTTTAGAACAGGCCTATTACAGCACGGAAAATCCCCGAGCCCGCAGCGCAGTTGCCAATTTAAAAGAAATATACTCATATCTTGATGCCTATGGTCTCAGGGATCAGATTTATATTGACCTCAGCATCGTCAAATCACTTGATTATTATACCGGCATGGTTTTAGAAGGATATGTGCCAAGTCTTGGCTTTACTATCTGCAGCGGAGGACGCTATGATCAGCTCGGAAATCGCTTCGGCAGCGGTCTGCCGGCGGTAGGTTTTGCTCTCGGGTTAGAGCGTTTAATGCTGGTGCTGGAGAATCAGGGTCAGCGTTGTGATACCGCACCAAATGGAATCCTGGTTCTGCCTCGCTCCTGGCCCGATGCTTTGAGATTTGCGGCAGCCGAAAGAAGCAGGAAAACACGAGTTGAGGTGGATGTTCAGTGTCTTTCTGAGACTGATGCCATCGAATACGCCCAGCAAAAGGGATACAGCAGGGTAGTTATTGTCGAAGCTGGCGCTGTTCATACTATTATGCCAGCTGGTTGTGAGGGGGCTGGGGGATGTTAAGTATAGCGGTAGCCAAAGGAAGGTTATTAGATTCCTTTCTCGAACTCCTAAGCAAAGCTGGGTACGACTGCGATGCTCTGCTGCAGGAAACCCGTAAGCTTGTGATTGATGTTCCCGCAGCCGGATTACAGTTTATTCTCGCCAAACCGGCTGATGTGCCCACTTATGTGGAATATGGAGCTGCCGATTTGGGTGTTGTGGGCAAGGATACCTTAACCGAGAGCGATAAAGATGTAGCCGAGCTGTTGGATTTAAAATACGGGTACTGCAAGCTGGTTGTAGCAGTTCCCGAAAGTCTCAATATTACCAGTGTGCGGGAACTAGATTTTAACAGCCGTGTAGCCAGCAAATATCCCAATACTGCCAATCAGTTTTTCAACAGTCATGGGATTCAAGTAGAGATCATTCCCCTGAACGGTTCAATAGAGTTAGGACCGATTGTTGGTTTAAGCGAGGCAGTAGTGGATATTACTGAAACAGGGCGCACCTTGGTTGAAAACGGTTTGGTGGTGCTGGATACAATTATGGAGAGTACTGCGCGGTTGATTGCTAACCGGATCAGTTTGAAAACTAAGCGGGAAGCCATTGTTGAGCTGGTTGGCGCGCTTGAAGGAGTGATTGAAAATGCGCATCGTTAATGTCAAAGATTTTCCATCTTTGGAAGCAGTTCGGGAACTGGTGGTTCGCCCGGATCTAGATGAGGTGCCGGTTAATCCGGCGGGGATGGAGCGCACTAAGCAGATTTTTGGAAAAGCGCTGACTCCTCAAGAATCGGTAGCTGTAATTCTGGGTGATATTAAACGGGAAGGCGATGCGGGACTGCTGCGCTACATAGATAAAATTGATGGGCAAAAATTAACCTCAGAGCAGCTTTTTGTCGGAAAGCACGAGTTTGAGCAGGCAGAAACGATGGTTAGTCCCCAGTTTCTCGAAGCTCTAGATACAGCCATAATCAATGTGAGAAAGTACCATCAGAAACAAGTGGAGAACAGCTGGTTTGCTCCCGAAGCCGATGGCATTATTCTCGGCCAGAAGGTTACTCCCCTAGACCGAGTTGGCATCTATGTTCCCGGCGGCAATGCGCCCTTGATTTCTTCGGTGGTGATGAGCGCGGTTCCCGCCCGAGTTGCAGGGGTTAGCGAGATAATTATGGCTACACCGCTGCGGAACGGAGAGATTGATCCGCACCTTTTGGTAGCTGCTAAACGCTGCGGAGTAAATGCGGTGCTGAAAGCCGGCGGTGCACAGGCAATTGGAGCATTAGCCTACGGCACAGAAACAGTGCCGCGGGTCGATAAAATAGTGGGACCGGGTAATTTGTTTGTTACCTTGGCCAAGAAGATGGTTTACGGCCGCGTTGGGATCGAAGCCTTGGCCGGACCCAGTGAGATTTTAGTAATTGCCGACGGTTCAGTGCCGGCTGCTTATGCGGCTGCGGATCTTTTGTCCCAGGCAGAACACGATTGGGAAGCCTCAGCGGCCCTAATTACAACCAGTGAAGCATATGCCGCTGCTGTGCAAGATGAGATTGAAATGCAGCTGAGTTCGCTCGATACGTCTGATATTGCAGCAGTTGCCCTGGAAAACTGGGGGCTAATTGTTATTACTGAGAACCTGAATCAAGCAGTTGAGCTTGCAAATGTATTTGCGCCTGAGCATTTGGAACTGCTGGTCGAAAACCCGTGGGAGTTAGTAGGCAGAATCAAGCACGCAGGGGCTATCTTCCTCGGTAAATATGCGGCGGAACCGGTTGGTGATTATATCGCTGGTCCTAATCATATTCTGCCCACAAACGGTACAGCCCGTTTTGCCTCTCCATTGACAACCAATGATTTTGTGAAAAAATCCAGCGTTATTTATTACTCAGAAGCGGGCTTGAAGAAATTTGGACCGCAAGCAGTGGAGATTGCTGATCGGGAAGGTTTAACAGCCCACGGTAACGCGATTAGAATCCGGCTGCAAGATTTGGAGGCGGGTGACAAGCATGAATAAAGCGGTAAGAGCGGCAAAATTTACCCGGACAACAAAAGAAACGGATATTAGGATTGAGCTGAATCTGGACGGAACCGGTGTTTATCAGATCAATACTGGAATCGGTTTTTTCGATCATATGCTTACAGCGTTAGCCCGCCACAGCGGATTTGACTTGGTGGTGACCTGCGCCGGAGACCTGCAGGTGGACGGACATCATACAGTGGAGGATGTCGGTATCTGCTTGGGGCAGGCGCTGCGGCAGTGTATCGGTGATGGCGCAGGTATTGCCCGCTACGGAGATGCGTGTATTCCTATGGATGAAGCGCTCGTTCACGCAGTGATGGATATCAGCGGGCGCGGGTTTTTAGCTCACAATCTTGAGCTGCCGCAGGAACGGGTAGGCCAGTTTGATACCTGTCTCGTCGAAGAGTTTTTGCGCGCATTTGCTGTAAATGCCGGGTTGACGCTGCATGCGCGGCAGCTGGCTGGAACAAACAGCCATCACATTATTGAAGCGCTGTTTAAAGCGCTGGCTCACGCGCTGCGCCAAGCAGTAATGCTTACAGATGAGGAAAGAGTCCTCTCGACCAAAGGAAAATTGGATTTATAGAAATAGGAGCGAAATGCAGATGCTGATTATACCCGCTATTGACTTAATCAATGGAGAATGCGTCCGCCTAGAGCAGGGCGACTATGCGAAAAAAACTGTCTACAGCTCGGACCCTGTCCAAACAGCTCGGGCTTTTGCCGATGCCGGCGCTGAAATGCTGCACATAGTCGATCTGGACGGAGCCCGCGATGGCTTTCCTCAGAATCTGGATGTGATCGAAAGAATTGCCGGTGCGGTGTCGATCCCGATTGAATTGGGAGGAGGACTCAGGAACCTATCGGCTGTAGAAGCTGCTTTTGCTGCGGGAGCAGCCAGAGCGGTATTAGGAACAGCTGTATTAGATGAACCGGATTGGTTTAAACAGGCGATTGCCAAATATGGAGAGCGGATTGTGGTGGGCATCGATGCCCGCAATGGTATGGTGGCAGTTAAAGGCTGGCTGGAAACTACTACTGTTCCGGCTCTGGAGCTTATTGAACGGATGAAAACTCTTGGAGTTGAGGAGATTATTTATACAGATATTGCGCGGGATGGGATGCTGACTGGTCCTAATTTGGATGCTTTAAAAGAAGTGGGACAAGCAGGAATCAAAATCGTTGCATCGGGAGGAGTATCATCGCTTGATGACATTCGCAATCTGCGCAGCCTTTCATCCTATGGGGTTTATGCAGTAATTATCGGCAAGGCCTTGTATACAAATCAAATTGATTTGGCAGAAGCAGTTGCGGCTGCCCGCAGTTAGAGGTGACGAAAGTGAAGCAAAAATTAAAGTTTGATCAAAACGGATTGATACCGGCAATAATTCAGGATCGCAGCGGTCAGGTTTTAATGCTTGCTTATATGAATCAAGAAGCTCTTGATAAAACCTTGTCTACCGGATTAACCTGGTTTTACAGCCGCAGCCGCAAACAACTGTGGCAGAAAGGGGAAACATCCGGGCATGTGCAGCAGGTAGTGGAAGTCACAGCTGACTGCGATTATGACAGTCTTTTGATTACTGTTGATCAAGTTGGTCCCGGTGCCTGCCATGAAGGCTATCGCTCCTGCTTTCATTATCCGGTGCAGGCAGCGGCAAACAGGGAGCAGCATGAACGGACTTTTGACCCAGCAGCTGTATACAACTCACAGATCCTGCATCAGCTGTATGCTTTAATTGAAGACCGCAAGCGTAATCCTCAAGGCGGCTCTTATACCAATTATTTATTTGAAAAGGGTATTGATAAGATCCTGAAAAAAGTCGGGGAAGAAACGGCTGAGGTTATTATCGGAGCGAAAAATGCCGATCCCGGCGAGCTGATTTATGAGGTGAGCGATTTACTGTATCACCTGCTGGTCTTGCTGGTAGAAAAGAATGTGGCATTAGATCAGATCTGGCAGGAGTTAGAATCGCGGAGAAAATAGGCTGCCCTAAGAGGACAGCCCATACCTGTGGCATTTATCTAAAGAAACTGTGGTTGCCAATGCGGATTTTATAAGGGTCCTTATCCCACTGTTCCCATACCCAGGCTCTTCTGCCACTGCTGTTATACTGGGGAACCAGTTTATGGGCAAAGAAACCAGTTGCGCCGTAAGTGGGGTCCACTCCTGCCAAAGCATATTTTACTGCATTTTTAGCGGTTGTTCCGGCGGGCAGATTGATGCGGCCGTTAAGGACCGGTTCGTATTGGTAGTACTTAACACCATTCACAATGGTTACTTCATTGATTACTCCGGAAATAGTGTTTGGATAATCAGGGTGAAGTACCCGATTGAGGACTGTGGCAGCCACAGCAATTTGACCGGTTTCAATTTCTCCTTGAGATTCAGAATGGACAAGCCGGGCAAAAAGATCCAGTTCATTGAATGTAAGATCTGGAATCATTTCTACATTTTGGATAGTCGCTCCCTGGACAACTACTTGAATTTCTGCAGGCTTGTACCACTGTTTGGTAACCCGCATCGTATATGTTCCGTTCGGCAGATTTTCGATTTCATAAACACCGTTTTTGATCGGAACAGTCCTGCCGTCAATTTCTACCTGGCCTGCCTGCAGTTTTGCATCGCTGAAACCGGCATGATAGACCATTCCGGCTAGAGTGCCGTAATCAGAGCCGGTTTCTCCTCCGCTATCATCACCACCGGTGTTAGGCAGAGTGGGACCTGATACACCAAATAGGGTGCAGCCCGTCAACGAAACAACACAGATAAGTATGAAAAATAACAAGTGCTTCTTTCCCAACATGTTCACTTCCTTCCAAAGCTGTAAAAATTTATGACATGATCTTAATTTTATATCTGCCCAGCTAAAACCTCTAGGAGATTGCTGGTAATGCTTTGGAGAGCAAGAACAGTGGGGAATATGAAAGGGGAATATGATGGATTTACTGGATACCCTGAATCCGAGACAGCAGGAAGCTGTGACTCACGGCAGCGGACCTTTATTGGTTATCGCTGGTGCCGGAAGCGGAAAAACCAGGGTTTTAACTTTTAGAATTGCATATCTGATCAAGCACTTCGGTGTAAGGCCGGATCAGATTTTAGCGGTAACTTTTACTAATAAAGCGGCTCAGGAAATGAAAGAGCGCATCGAGCAGCTGGTGGGAGGCATAGCGAAAGGTATCTGGGTCAGCACCTTCCACTCGACCTGTGTCCGGATATTGAGAAGTCATGGGGATAAGCTTGGCTATCAATCCAACTTCCAGATTTTTGATTCTGCGGATCAATTAGTGGTGATCCGGGAAATCCTGAAGGAGCTGAACCTCGATCCGAAGCGATTTGACCCCAGGGCAATGCTGTCAGCGATCAGCAGTGCCAAAAACGAGCTATTGGGTCCAGAAGAATTTGATGCAAAAGCCATGGATTTCTGGGAGCGGCAGGTCAGTCGGGTCTATCAAAGATATCAGCAGACTTTGATTGATAACAATGCCTTTGATTTCGATGACCTGATTATGAAAACAGTGGAGCTGTTCCGGACTTTTCCCGAAGTCTGCGCTTATTATCAGGACCGGTTCCGCTATATCCTTGTTGATGAGTATCAAGATACCAACCATGCCCAGTATCAGCTCGTTAATCTGCTGGCAGCAGAGCATCAGAACCTCTGCGTTGTTGGTGATGACGACCAGTCCATTTACGCCTTTAGAGGTGCGGACATCCGCAATATCTTAGAGTTTGAGCGGGATTTTCCTAATGCCAGAGTGATTCGCTTAGAGCAGAATTACCGCTCAACCCAAAATATCCTGACTGCAGCCAACCATTTAATCGCCAATAATACGGAGCGGAAAGGCAAAAACCTTTTTACCAATAATGGTGATGGTGAACGAATCAAGTTTTACCAGGCTTATGATGAGCGGCAGGAAGCTGCTTTTATCGCCAATGTTATTACCAGCCAGGTGCAGGCGGATCAACGGCAGTATCAGGATTTTACGATTTTGTACCGCACTCATGCCCAATCTCGGATAATTGAGGAAGAATTTGTGCGTCGGGGCTTGCCTTACCGGATTGTAGCAGGGCTGCGGTTTTATGACCGCAAAGAGATTAAGGATCTCGTCGCCTACCTGCGGCTGTTAGCAAATCCAGCCGATAATTTCAGTTTCAAGCGAATTATTAATGTGCCGAAGCGGGGGATTGGTCCTACAACAGTTGCTAAATTAGAAGACTATGCTCAGGTCAACGGCCTAAGCCTGTATGAGACTTTAGAGCAGATTGACTCGGTAGATAATATTACGGGAAAATATCGGCAGAGTTTGATTGAGTTTAGGGAGATGTTTGCAGTTTGGAAGCGGGAGCTTGATGGCGAGCCTGTGACCAGTATTGTGGAAAGAATTTTGTTCGATACCGGCTATAAACAGATGCTCAATGCCGAACAGACAATTGAGGCTGAAACACGTCTAGAGAACTTAAATGAGTTTCTCACTGTTACCAAACAGTTCGATGAGAACGAGGAAAACCGTGATCTCAGTCTCTTTCTTGAGCAGTTAGCCTTAATGTCTGATGTAGATAACTATGATCAAGACGCAGATGCTGTCAGTATGATGACACTGCATGCGGCTAAAGGTTTGGAATTTCCGGTGGTGTTTATGGTGGGAATGGAAGATGGGGTATTTCCCAGCGCCCGTTCAATCTGGGAGCCAGGCCAGATCGAGGAAGAACGGCGGTTAGCCTATGTTGGCTTAACTAGGGCAGAAGAAGCGATATATTTAACCTGCGCCGAAAACCGCACCTTATTTGGCAGCGTCAGTTCCAACCCAATTTCGCTATTTGTAAAAGAGATTCCGGAAGAGCTGCTGGAACAAGTTGATGACCGGGGAGCAGTTTTTCAGCGCCGCCGATCGACCGGATCAGTTTCCAACCAGACAATTGGATCCGTGGCTTATGAAGTTGGAGATCGCATTCGTCATCAGCGGTTTGGCGAAGGTCAGGTCTTGGCTGTATCCGGTGACATAATCAAGATCGCTTTTGCAGATCATGGGATCAAGCAGTTTGCGGCGAGCATTGCCCCGATTGAAAAGATTTAATCTGGCGGGAGGTTTCTTTATGGGAAAAGATGTTGATCTAAAGCGCATTGCAGAACTGCGCGAGCAGCTGAACTACCATAATTACCGCTATTATGTGTTAGATGATCCGGTGATTTCCGATAGCGAGTTTGACCAGCTGATGCGCGAGCTGATTGAGCTTGAGGAAAAATACCCCGAAACAGTAACGCCCGATTCGCCTACTCAAAGAGTTGGACATGCTGTTGTGGGAGGCTTTGCCCAGGTTCAGCATCAAACACCGCTGTTAAGCCTCAGCAATGCTTTCAATAAAGATGAACTAGAAGATTTTGGCAGAAGGGTAGAGCGCTGGGCTGGTGCAGGGGTGGACTATGCTTGTGAGCTTAAGTTTGATGGTCTAGCGGTTGCTCTCACTTATGAGAACGGAATCTTCGTACGCGGAGCCACCCGCGGTGATGGGCAGGTAGGTGAAGATATAACCCAAAACCTGCGCACCATTCGTTCGATACCGCTAAAACTGCGCCAGCCTGTTGATCTGGAAGTTCGGGGCGAAGTTTATATGCCCAAACAAGCTTATGAGGCTTTGAATCAAGCCAGAGCTGAACAAGGCGAGTCTCTATTTGCTAATCCCCGCAATGCGGCTGCGGGATCAGTGCGCCAGCTCGATCCTAAAGTGACCGCCGGCCGCAAATTGGACATTTATGTTTACGGCATAGGATCAGTAGATAGCGAGCAGATTACTACTCACCTAGAAAGTATCGAATGGCTGAAAGATCTGGGGTTTAAGGTCAGCCCTTACATTAAACACTGCGCCTCTATCGATGAGGTCTGGGAATTCATTGAACATTGGACCGAAAAACGTGCCGAACTGCCTTTTGAAATTGACGGCATTGTCGTCAAGGTAAACAGTCTGGCGGTGCAGGCTGAATTGGGATCAACTGCTAAGAGTCCTCGCTGGGCGATTGCTTATAAGTTTCCGGCGGAACAGGCAGTAGCTCAAGTTTTAGATATTGAGGTTAACGTTGGACGGACCGGTGCAGTGACACCGCTGGCGATCTTGACACCTACGTTGGTTGCCGGCTCGACTGTCAGCCGGGCAGCTCTCCACAATGAGGATTATGTGAAAACGAAAGATATCCGCATCGGAGACTATGTTGTGATTCAGAAAGCTGGCGATGTGATTCCGGAGATCGTCCGGTCTCTACCGGAGCGGCGCACAGGTAATGAGCAGGTTTTTGCCATGCCTGAATTCTGTCCGGTTTGTGAAGAAAAGCTGCAGCGTACTGAGGGGGAAGCGGCAGTGCGCTGTGTAAACTCTGCCTGCCCGGCTCAAGCCTATGAGCGCCTGATTCACTATGCTTCCCGTGGAGCAATGAATATTGAAGGCTTAGGACCGGCAGTGATTCAGCAGCTGATTGATGCCGGTTTAGTTGAGAACCCAGCGGATTTTTATCAGCTTCGCTATGAGCAGCTGATAAAGTTGGAGCGGTTCGGACCCAAATCTGCAGAAAACTTGCTGAATGCGATTGAGGACAGCAAAACCCGACCGCTGGCCAATCTTGTATTTGCCTTAGGGATCCGCTTTGTCGGCAGCGAGGTTGCCCGCGAGTTAGCGGCGCATTTTGGAACTATGGATCGGCTTAGAAACGCTGCTTATGAGGAATTAATAACCATTGATGCTGTGGGCGAAAGAATTGCTGGCAGTGTCGTGGAGTATTTCAGCAAGCCTGAAAACAATCAGCTGATTGACCGACTCCAGGATGCCGGTGTTAACATGGTCCAAGCTCAAACATCCGGATCCCAGCCGCTGGCAGGCCAAACATTTGTAGTAACTGGAAAACTGGAGAATTTCAGCCGTAAAGAGGCGGAGGAAACACTGCGCAGTCTTGGCGCTGATGTTACCGGCAGTGTCAGCAAGAAAACCACTTATGTGGTTGCCGGTGAAAAAGCAGGATCTAAATTGACCAAAGCTCAAGAACTGGGAATACCTGTCCTAAATGAACAGCAGTTTTTAGAACTTGTCCAGCAGACAGGCAGGAACTAATCCTCGTTACAGGGAACTAATTAGGCAGAAGGATGGGTGATAGCTGTGGATAATGTCCTGTTCTATTTTGCCGGAATGCCAGTATATGTGTATGGCTTTTTCACAAGTATAGGGTTATTATTTGGGGCAACATCAGCCCTGAAAGCAGGCAGGCGTCGAGGAATTGGCTGGTCCAATATGTTCGACTTTATTTTGGGTACTGCTTTCGTATTTTTTGCCGCAGGCAGATTTGCAGTCTTATGGGGACAGTATGGAGCAGGAGCTTTATTAAGACCATGGAAGATACTAACAGAACTGTCGACTGGTGTTGATCTGGGATTCGGATTCGTCTGCGCAGCGGTTTACGGTCTGTTGTCTGCTTATCACAAAGGTATATTCGGTTTGAATTTCTTGGATGCAATCACACCGGGCGTAATTTGGATTAAACTATTTGCGGCTTTAGGCTCGAATGTGTTTGGCACAGCTGCCGCTGTTCCCTGGGCGGTACGGCTGGGGGAGTTTCAGCTCCATCCGCTGCCTTTATACACAGCTTTAGGGTATTATTTAATCCGGTTTATTATTGTGCAGGTACGCCGGGCACAGCGTTTTGAGGGACAGGTTTTTGTGGCAGCGGCAGCGCTTTCAGTTTGGCTGCACTGGCTGCTCCTGTTCGTATCGGAGGGAAGCAGTCGAACCGCCTTTTGGCTCTATCCTTTGCTTGGAATTTTATTGGTTGCTCTGTGGAGCCTTGGGCATGCTAATTCGCCTCAAACACAAAAGCCTAAACGGAGCATAGGCTATTGGGGAGTACAGCTCTTGCTGTTTGCAGTTGTGGCAGTGGCCATGTGTCTCTTTTATTATTCTCGCTTTTAACAAAGGGGTGTGTTATGGATAGGCACATGAGTTTATCGGAGATTCGGGAGCAGCTGGAAGCTAATGATCTGCGCTTGACTCCGCAGAGAGAAGCTGTTGTGCAGGTCCTGCTCGACAATACAGACGCCCATCTGCGCGCAGAAGATGTTTTTATGATGACAAAAAAAATTGTGCCTGATATCGGTTTGGCGACGGTCTACCGAACCTTAGAACTTTTGGAGAAGCTCAGTATTATATACCGCTTCGAGTATGGTGACGGACAGAGCCGCTATGAGCTTGGGCGCAAAGAAGAAGAGCATTACCATCATCATTTAATCTGTCTGGAATGCGGAGAAATCAGTGAGTTTAACGATGACCTGCTGGAAAAACTGGAAGCAAAGATCGCTAAAGAACGGGATTTTGAAATAGTTGACCACAGTCTGCGGATTTTTGGTTACTGCAGGAAGTGCAGGAAGAGGAAAAAGTAATATTGACAATTTGCTGCTATTGGTGTACGATGTTAGCGATTTAAAAGTTAAAGGCGATGATCGAGAGGAGTAGCTGTGTACCGCTTGCAGAGAGGGAAATCATTTGGTGGAAGATTTCCTAAGTATGGGCTGGCGAAGGTCGCTCGTGAGCTGTCGGGATGAAGTTACAAGTAGTTCCGGCCGTTTCAGGCGCGTTATGCCTATTAAGAGCTCAACAGCTTTTTTGTGCTGCTTGAGAATAAAGGTGGTACCGCGAAATAACCTTTTCGTCCTTTGGATGGAAAGGTTTTATTTTTTAGAAGGAGTTGAACAAGGATGAGTGAAACCAAAACGCTTGCGAAAACTTACAATCCGCAGGAAGTAGAAGACAAGTGGTATCAGCATTGGGAAAAAAATGGCTATTTTCACGCTGAAGTTGAACCGGATAAAGAACCGTTTTGTATCGTGATCCCGCCGCCGAATGTTACCGGTGAGCTGCATATGGGTCATGCTTTGGATGAAACTTATCAGGATATTTTAATCCGCTGGAAGCGGATGCAGGGCTACAATGCCCTCTGGATTCCCGGCACAGACCATGCCGGTATTGCTACTCAGGCACGGGTAGAGGACCATATCAGAAAAACCGAAGGACTCACCCGCCATGATTTAGGCCGCGAAGAGTTTCTAAAGCGTGTCTGGGATTGGAAAGAAAAGTACGGCAGCCGCATCATTACTCAGCTGAAGAAGCTCGGTTCGTCTGCAGATTGGGATCGGGAACGCTTTACTATGGATGAAGGATGCTCCCGAGCTGTGCGCGAAGTTTTTGTTCGCCTCTATGAAAAAGGCTTGATCTATCAGGGTAACTATAGTGTAAACTGGTGTCCAAACTGCAGTACGACATTATCTGATATTGAAGTTGATCATGAAGAAGATGCCGGCAAACTTTATTACATTAAATATCCTTTTGCTGACGGCAGCGGACATATTGAAATCGCTACAACCAGACCGGAAACCCTGCTGGGGGATACTGCTGTCGCGGTAAATCCAGATGATCCACGGTACAAGGACATCATCGGTAAAATGGTAATCGTACCGCTGGTTGACCGCGAAGTTCCGATTATCGCTGATGATTATGTCGATCCAAGCTTTGGTTCCGGTATGGTTAAGATTACCCCGGCTCACGATCCGAATGACTTTGAAATCGGACTGCGCCATAATCTGGAGCAGGTAGTTGTGATCGGACTGGACGCTCACATGACCAAAGCAGCAGGCAAGTACGCCGGTATGGATCGCTACGCCTGCCGCAAGCTGGTTGTTGAGGACTTAGAGAAGCTGGGACTGCTGGTTGAAATCAAGGACCATGTCCATGCTGTCGGTGAATGCTACCGCTGCGGTACAGTGGTTGAGCCCCTGGTTTCTAAACAGTGGTTTGTGAAAATGAAGCCGTTGGCTGAGCCGGCAATTGAAGCAGTCAAGAATGGTGATATCAAGTTCGTTCCGGAACGGTTCAGCAAAAACTATTTGAACTGGATGGAGAATATCCGAGACTGGTGCATTTCCCGCCAGCTGTGGTGGGGCCACCGCATTCCGGTTTGGTACTGTGGAGACTGCGGCGAGAGTTTTGCAGCAGTTGAAGATCCTGCAGAATGCCGCAAATGCGGTTCCAAGGATATTGAGCAGGATCCGGATGTTTTAGATACCTGGTTTTCGTCAGCACTGTGGCCGTTTTCAACTTTAGGTTGGCCAGACGAAACCCCCGAATTGAAGCATTTCTATCCGACAAGTGTATTAGTAACAGGATTCGACATTATTCCATTTTGGGTTGCCCGCATGATCTTTATGGGCTTAGAATTTATGGGCGAGAGGCCATTTGAAGATGTCCTGATCCACGGCTTGGTGCGAGATGAGCAGGGGCGGAAAATGAGTAAGTCCCTCGGAAACGGTGTCGATCCACTCAAGGTGATCGAGGAGTACGGCGCCGACGCGCTCAGATTTAACCTTGTGATCGGGGTCGCTCCCGGTAATGACCTCCGCTTCATTCCGGAAAAAGTAGAGGCTTACCGCAATTTTGCCAATAAGATTTGGAATGCAGCCCGTTTTGCGCTGATGAATCTTGAGGATTTTGATCCGGGGCAGGGTAAACCTGAGTCAGGTTTATCAGTTGCAGATAAGTGGATTTTAAGCCGCTATCAGCACGCTGCTGAGGAGGTTACCCGCCATCTCGAGCGCTATGATATCGGTGAGGGAGCTCGCGTGCTCTACGACTTCATTTGGAGCGAACTCTGCGACTGGTATATTGAGTGGGTAAAACCGCGGCTTTACGGCAGACAGGGAGAAGAAGCCCGCTATGCATCCCAGTACACGTTATGGTATGTGTTCAAAAACACCATGCAGCTGCTGCATCCGTATATGCCGTTTATTACCGAAGAGATCTGGCAGAAGCTGCCGATGACTGGAGAAACTATTATGCTGGCTCCCTGGCCGGTTGAAACTGGTTATAGAGATGAAGAAACTGAAAAGACTATGCAAGTTCTGATGAACGTTATTACCGAAATCCGCACCATCCGCAGTGAGAAGCAGGTGCCGCCGGGACGCAAAATTACCGCGATTTTCCAGACCGATCCAGCCCTGCAGCAGATTCTTAAGGACAATGTCCAATATCTGCAGACTCTGGCAGGATTGGATGAGGTGGAAATCGGGGTAGCAGGCGTAAAGCCGGCGCGGAGCGCTGCTGCAGTAACCGACGGGGTTGAGATTTATCTGCCTTTAGCCGGAATGGTCGATCTGGAAGCGGAAGCTGAGCGGATTGAAAAAGAATTGGCGAAAGCCAAGCAGGAGTTGGAGCGGGCTGAGAAGAAACTCAGCAATCCCGGCTTTGTTAACAAGGCGCCGGAAGCGGTTGTGCAGAAAGAAAGGGAGAAGCTGGCCCTGCTTGCCGATACAGTTGCAAAACTTACTGCAATGTATAAGGAGATTGTCAGTGAATAAAGATAATCTGTTTCAAAAGCAGCGCTTCAGCGCTCATCTAGGATTAGAACGGATCACCGAGCTGTGTTCAAGGCTCGGTGATCCTCACCGCCAATTTCGCTCTATTCACATTGGCGGAACGAATGGCAAAGGCTCCACAGCTGCTTACTTAGCCAGCGTGCTTGAGCATCACGGATATCGCGTTGGTTTGTTTACATCACCCCATCTTGTAGATTACCGAGAGCGGTTTCGGATTAACGGCGATTTGATTTCGGCGGAAGAACTCGCAGCAATCAGCGCTGAAGTGAATGAGCTCATGAGCAAAATAGAGGCTGAGTTTCCTGAATACGGTACTTTTACAATGTTTGAAGGCGCTGCGGCAACTGCTTTTCTGTATTTTTCCGCCCAAAATGTTGACTGGGCCGTTATTGAAGTAGGATTGGGCGGCCGTTTTGACGCTACCAATATCCTGCATCCGGAAATCAGTGTGATTACACCGGTTGGACATGATCATGTGGATCGCCTGGGACCAACACTGGCTGATGTTGCTCGCGAAAAGGCTGGGATTATTAAGGGCAGGGTGCCTGTTTGTGTTAGTGAACAGCTTCCCGAAGTGGAGCGAGTGCTGCAAGCAGCAGCCGCTGACCAGGAAGCACCTTATTTCAGTCTTAAGGACGTGGACTGGCAGCCTCATAAATGGAATCTTTTTGGCGGAGAGTTAATCTATCCGGCATTGGACTCCCATCCATTTTCGGTTCAGCTTTTGGGCAGGCATCAGTTAGTCAATGCAGCTGCTGCGCTTTTAGCTCTGCAGGTGCTTGGGGAAAGAGGGTTGAGGTTAAATCCAAAGTTGATTAGAAACGGATTAGCCGCAGCTCAGTGGCCGGGACGGCTGCAGACTGTTTCCCGGGAACCGCTGGTTATCTTTGATGGTGCCCATAACCGAGAGAGCTTTCTAGCCTTGGCAGATGCTTTGGATGAGTTAGTCCACCGCAAGCTTACTTTTGTAATTGGTATGTCGGCTGATAAAAATCCGAGTATTATTGATCCTTTACTGCCGCTTGCGGAGCGGATACTGTTTACCGAGTCTGAAAACAGCAGATTAGGAGCTAAATCTGCTGCTGAATTAAGGGATTACGCTGCGGACCGCGGGATTGAAGCCCAAATAATCGCATTTGCAGATCTGCCTAATACTATTTTTGAATATGATCCAGTTTGTGTCTGCGGCTCGTTATATTTAATTGGCGATCTTCAAGCTGCTGTTCTGAAGGAAAATAGAGGACATCCGTCGATAAAAACCTAAATAATACAGTGCAATCAGTCTGGTTTTGGCAAGGAGGCAGGTAAAATGGGACGCAAGCAAAGTAAAAAACGGCGCGGTTTTTTTGCAGGTGAAGGTCTATCTTTTGTGATTTCATTGATTTCAGTGAGTGTAATCTGCATATTTGTTGGTTATCTGCTTGGTCAATATGCGCTGGAATGGCTGAACAGTCCATTTACATCGGTCAGCCAGAACCAAATGGATGCTTTGAACCATTCTATTAACAGTCAGCTGGAGAACTTAGAACTGCCTAACTCTCAAACGGGTGCAGATACGGCTGTGGGTGGGCAAACCCAGTCCTCCCAGACCGAATCTCCGCCGGCACAGACAGCTTCCAGCCAGGCTGGCGGGTTTTATCGGGTGCAGGCCGGAGTGTTTAATCACTTAAGCAACGCGGAGGCGCAGGTGGCGCTGCTGAGGGATGCGGGGTTTGAGGCATTTATCACGCCCGGACCGCCTTATCGGGTGCAGACCGGAGCTTTCTCTACTTTAGAAAACGCGGAGCGGTATGCCAATGAGCTGAAGGCAGAGGGGTTCGAAGCAGCAGTAATTCGTCCTTGACAACCATATAGTGGTGTGATAGATTTAACGATGGTTAGATTTAGTAGGGGACAAGGAGGGGAGAACATGGCTCATGTAATTAGTGAGGAATGTATCAAATGCGGTGCA